>NZ_JAXRUT010000014.1:0-148680 GCF_035156405.1 Algoriphagus aurantiacus
AACCTTGTCGCAGGTTTAATTGCCTATTCCTTCTTCCCTAAAAAGCCCGCAATCAAGTATCAACCCGTCGAAACAAACCAATTAGCCGTTTTTTAAAATCGAACTCAGGTTAGCAAGATAATTTTTATTCTCGCTAACCAAAATCCATAACCCCCCTTTAAATCATTTAATTAAAAAAAATCAGGAAAATCGCTTCTATAGCAGAAAAATCTTGGTTTGAGAAATGTTAATTAAAAAAAATCCCCAGCCGATTTGGCAAGGGATAAGGTTAAATACATAAAACCCTCGAGGTTTTAAAAACCTCAAGGGTTAAGTACTCATTACAGCAATTCCACACTTCTCTTCACAAAGGCAGTCAAATCCTTACCCGTAAGCAAGCCTTGAGAAAGAAGAGCCAGATCGAATGCCTGCTTGGCTATTTTTGTCTTCTCTTCTTCAGTCTCTGCTTTCAAGACTTTATCCACTACTGGGTGGTTACCGTTAATGGCCACTTTGTAAGCATCAGGAAGTGAACCGTAGAAGCCCATTCCTCCGCCGCCAGTAGCTGCCATTTCCTTCATTCTGCGCATGAACTCTTCCATGGTGATTGTCACCGGAAGCTCTTCTGGGCTTAGCCCTTCCACTTCTACTGTGTAAGTCTTGTTGTTGATCGCTTTATCGAAGATTTCCTTCACTTCCTTGCTTTGATCTTCTGTCAGCAAGTTGGCATAAGTATCATCCTTCTGGATCAACTTCTCAGCCACATCAGCATCCACCCGCTTCAGTTGCGTTTTCTCGAGCTTAGATTCCAAGTTTTGGATAAAATGGCTGTCAATCGGAGAATCCATCACCAACACATCATAATCTTTCTTGTTTGCAGACTGGATGAAACCGTCTTGCTTATCCAAATCTGTCGCATACAAGATAACTATCTGCTCATTCTTATCCGTTTGATTTGGCTTTACTTTAGACTGATATTCTTCGATAGTAAAGAATTCCCCTTTGGTGTTTTTCAGTAAAGCAAAGTCTTTTCCTTTTTCGTAGAATTTCTCTTCAGAGATCATTCCGTATTTCACGAAAAGCCCGATGTCATCCCACTTATCTTCGTAGGCTTTTCTGTCTTTTTTGTAAAGCTCTGCAAGCTTATCCGCCACTTTCTTGGTGATATAAGAATTGATTTTCTTCACATTGCCATCCGCTTGCAAAAAGCTTCTGGATACGTTCAGAGGAATATCCGGAGAATCAATCACGCCATGAAGCAGCATCAAAAACTCAGGAACGATGTCTTTCACCTCGTCGGTGATAAATACCTGACGGCTGAAAAGTTTGATCTTGTTTCTCTGAAGTTCGAACTCGTTTTTCACTTTCGGGAAATACAACACCCCCGTCAAGTTGAATGGATAATCCACATTCAGGTGAATCCAGAAAAGTGGATCTTCTGACATTGGATATAGCTCCTTGTAGAATTTCAGATAATCCTCATCAGTCAGATCACTTGGCGATTTGGTCCAGATAGGAGCAGTAGTATTAATGAAGTTATCAACTTCTACTGACTTCCATTTCTTCTCACCCTTGTCATCTACTCCATCCTCTACTGATTCAGTTTTTGTACCAAATTTGATAGGAACAGGAAGGAATTTTGCGTATTTGTCAAGGATTCCCTGAAGCTTCCATTTGTCTAAGAACTCTTCGGAATCCTTGTTGATATGTAGAATAACGTCGGTTCCACGGTCTTTTCTTTTTCCTTTGGAAATTTCGAAAGAAGTAGAGCCGTCGCAGGTCCATTTAGCTGCTTCCGCACCCTCTTGGTAAGAAAGAGAATTGATTTCCACCGTGTCGGCAACCATAAAAGCTGAGTAGAAACCCAAACCAAATTTACCGATGATCTCATTGGCATCTTTGGCATCCTTGAATTTCTCTACAAACTCCTCTGCTCCTGAGAAAGCAATTTGGTTAATGTACTTTTTGATTTCTTCAGCAGTCATCCCAAGACCTCGGTCAGAGATGGTGATGGTTTTCTTTTTCTCGTCGAAACTCACTTCGACCGTAGTGTCACCAAGTTCGCCTGTATACTGACCTAATGTCGCTAATCGTTTGATTTTTTGAGTCGCATCGACGGCGTTGGAAACAAGTTCTCTTAGAAAAATCTCGTTATCAGAATAGAGAAACTTCTTGATAATCGGGAAAATGTTCTCGGTATGGATCGAGATCGTGCCTTTTTCCTGCATGGCTATAAATTAGTTTAAGTTAAACACATGGTTTGTCGGGCACAGAATTGCAACTGTTGTTCCAAAGCAGTTTTGGTGTCATTTTGGCAGTTTCGATTTCGGATGTATGCTATCGGATTTACGATTTGCCGGACGAAATCTGAAATTCGCAATCCGAAATCAATATCTTTGGCCATGTGGAAAGAAATCTCGGTTCTCATTAGCAAGGAAGTCACGCTGGAGTGGCGACAGAAATTCGCGCTGAATGGGATTTTGCTTTACGTGGTTTCGGCTGTTTTCATTACCTATTTGAGTGTGGGGGCAAAGCAAGGGAATATTTCCGCTCCGACCTGGAATGCATTGTATTGGATTATCATTCTTTTCTCGGCGGTAAATGCCGTGGCCAAAAGCTTTGTCCAAGAGCATCAGGGTCGTCAACTCTACTATTACATGATTGCTTCTCCAGAAGCTATTATCCTTTCCAAAATCATCTACAATACCGGTCTCACATTGATATTGGCCCTGTTGGGATATATGGTTTTCTCAGTGATACTCGGCAATCCTGTCCAAGACCAAGGCTTATTCCTGCTCAATCTGGTTCTTGGAGCGATGGGATTTTCTGCGAGTTTGACTATGGTAAGCGGTATTGCCTCCAAAGCTGGCAATAATGCCACGCTTATGGCCATTCTGAGCTTTCCTGTAATTATCCCGATCCTTCTGATGGCTATCCGCATTTCAAAAAACGCCATGGATGGATTGGATTGGAGCGTAAGTGTAGACAAGCTTTTGACACTTCTGGCAATCAATGCGATTGTAGCAGTGACGGTATATATTTTGTTCCCTTATTTATGGAGGTCTTGAGATTAAAAGATTGGAAGATTCCCCCAATTACAGGTAATCGATGGCTTGCTAGGCTTTTATTTATGAGTATCCGCTTAACTGCACGTACGTACTTTGAATTAATGCTAGAGGTTCAAATTTGGCAATTCCCCCTTTCTAAAAGGGGCCAAGGGGGATTTTTTTAGGCTAGAACCAGACAAAATTCTGGTACGTGCATCCATGCGGATACACATATTTTTATTTCATAAAACAAACCTCAATCCTAAATGCATCACAAAAGACTCCAAGTCTCAATCATTGGGTAATTGCTTAACTTTCCAAAGGATTCTCCAATTTCCCCATAAACAAAATCGCTCCACTGTGTTTCTCTTGGATAAAAAAGATAAAAGGTCTGTCCAAGGTGAAAATTGTCGGTGTTGAATTGGGTGGTAAACTGGTTAATTCAACCACTTCAATGATCGTTGCCGCGGCAGCTTCTGTACCCTTTTCATCTACTTCTATAAGCGCTTGGTGGATTACCCTGCTGATTTTCAACTCATCAGTTGGGTTGGAGAATAACTGAGTGAAGTTGTCTTGATGGAAACTAAATGGTCTCACCAAGCCCATGTCTTGTAAGTCATTCGAAAGGTTATCGATTTTATATTCAATCTTAAATTTCGGCATTTTCAAAATCAAATTCACATCCCTGGGATTACTTCTCCATAGATTCAAATTTTCCAAGGTAAAGTGAGGATATAGTTCTGAAAGATTACCGCTTTCATTGATTAAAATCCCCATAGAATATTGTTCTGAACTGTAGGGTATTTCCAAGTAAGTGTAGTCTGCTGCACCATAAGCTTTGAATCCCGCCGACTCACCCAAATTCATCATATCTACCATGATTTCTTCCCCATTGCCGAGCGTGAATTTCTCTTTGCGGGTATTCTCTTTTGGAAAATTATAGGTCCAGTCCCCTTTGAAGTAAATCGCATTGACTAAATACATCACAGCATCTTCCGGAATAAAGTCCAGCATATCTTTGATGAGGTTGTTGGTCTGTTTTTCTATCCAGTGATTGATGATGTCCACAGAATTTGGGTCATACACATCAAGTGGAGCAATTTCAGCATTGAAATATTGTTGGGCAGCATCCTTGAAAGGGATTTTTACTTGATAGTCGTGTTTATACCAAATGCCATTGGCTATGCTTAATTTTACTTTAGGGTCTACATCCAGTAAAAATGAAGTAAGGTCTTTGACCGCCTGATTTGCTTCTGCCAAGCTCATGCCCTCCATCTGCAAAACTTGGACAAATTCTTCTAAAACCTCCCCATCATTGCCATTCATGGCCATAGCCAATGCTTGGTGTACTGAATATGGGCTGAAGAATAGATTTTTGGAATCATCATTTGAGGCTAACTGTTGGAAAAGGTTCGTCGCAAATTGGGTATTTGCCTCGGAAAGTCTGTTTTCATCTAAAGACAACTCCCTCAAATTTGCTTCTACTTTTCCCGTAGGGGAATTATCCTCACCGGAAATGCAGCTAAAGCAGAAGATAAATGCTGAAAGAATAAATAGGCTTGCGGCAGGTTTGGTGCTCCTGTAGGATTTGATAAAGAATGGTTTCATAGCGATCTATTTCCCTAAAGACGTTGGCAATCTTCAAAATGCTACATTCTGAATGAACTCTGCGCTAACCTCCGCGACCTCCGTGGTTAAAAGACTTCACAAAAAGCAGCGTTTTCAGGAACTTATGCCTTATTTTTGCATTTGAATTAGCAAAAATACCCTATGCGCCAATCCTGGTGGAAAATTCTTGCAATTGCCCTGCTGCTGTACACGCTAATCGCAGGCTTGCTGATGGAAGCACCGCGACTTCCGATCCTCAACGAAACTATACGCGCTCTTCACTTTCATGTCACTATGTGGTTTGGAATGATCCTTATGTTGGTAGCTGCTGTCTACTTCAGTATCAAGTATCTTCGAACCAACGATGTCAGGAACGACGATTTAGCAATTGAATTTACTAACTCAGCAATACTCTTCGGAGTTCTAGGAATCGTTACTGGTATGCTATGGGCTAAGTTTACTTGGGGAGATTACTGGAGTGGAGATCCAAAACAAAATGCAGCGGCCATCGGAATTTTGATGTATTTCGCCTATTTAATTCTAAGAAATTCACTTACCGACTCGCAGCAAAGAGCACGGATCGGAGCCATCTACAATATATTTGCTTTCGCGGCATTTATTCCTCTTATCTTCGTATTGCCAAGATTAACAGACAGTTTGCACCCAGGAAATGGAGGAAACCCCGGCTTTAATGCTTATGATTTGGACTCCAAGCTAAGGGCGGTGTTCTATCCGGCGATAATTGGATGGACATTATTAGGCAGTTGGATCGCAACCGTTCGCGTTAGAATGCGTAGGGTGGAAAGGATAATTGAAGACCGAATGATTAATTCCTAATCGATGAAAAAATTACTTACAATTGCACTTTTGGTTTTCAGTCTTTCTGCTTTGGCACAAGAGAAAATCGAGGTTACAGATGCTGACTACACAAATAGCTCAGTGGAAATGGCAGATACCATGCGCTCAAACGGCAAAATCTATGTTTTGGTAGGAGTGATCGTGCTCATATTTTCAGGCATCACCGTGTATCTGATCAGCACCGATAGAAAGATCAGCAAACTTGAAAAAAATCTACATTCCTAAAATTCAGAACTATGAAAAAGGGACATATTATAGGATTAGGAATTATTGCGATAGCAATAGTAATCATAATGACTTCTATCGGCGATGCGAGTAGCTATGAAAGCTTTTCCACTGCTAAAGAAATGAAACAAAATGGTGAGGATAAAGCCATCCACGTAGTAGGTCAGCTGAAAAAAGATGCCAGCGGAGAGGTCACCGGACTGAATGTGCGGGACGACAAAGTTTCTTTCACTTTTGTGCTTGTCGATAATGAAGGCGTAGAGCAGGAGGTATTTTACAATGAACCAGTACCGGCAGATTTCACCCGCTCAGAATCCGTGGTGGTAATCGGTTCATACAAGAATGAGGAAATATTTATTGCCGATAAAATTTTGATGAAATGCCCTTCCAAATATCAGGAGACTGATGTGCAGGCGGCAGGAATGTGAGTTAAGGCAGTTTGAATAAAAAAAATCCATGATCAATACCTTTATCGGTAATCTTGGCCACTTCATGACTATAGTGGCCTTTGTCAGTGCACTGACTACCGCATACGCTTACATTCAGTATTTCCGGGCTAACGAACTGGAAAAAGCCAGTTGGAGAAGATTCAGTAGAATCAGCTTTGCTATCCATGGCATCTCTGCAGTGATGATAGCCATTTCACTTTTTGAGATTATCTACAATCACAGGTTCGAATACTTCTACGCTTATTCCCACAGTTCGGAAGCACTTCCTGTTCACTACATGATCTCCAGTTTTTGGGAAGGCCAAGAAGGTGCTTTCATTCTTTGGATCTTCTGGAATGTTGTACTAGGAACCATCCTTGTTTTCACCAACAAGTATTGGGAAGCTCCGGTAATGGTCGTGTTTGCGCTTGTACAGGCATTCTTGGTTTCTATGATTTTGGGCGTGGTGATAGTTGATCTGAAAATTGGCAGTTCTCCATTTATTCTACTGAGAGATGCCACGCAAGCACCGATTTTCCAGATGAATCCTGATTTTGTACCAGAAGATGGGACGGGTTTGAATCCCCTCCTGCAAAACATCTGGATGGTAATTCATCCTCCTACATTATTCTTGGGCTACGCATCTACTTTGGTTCCCTTCGCCTTTTTGATGGGCGGACTGGTTACCAAAAAATACTCGGAATGGATACGTCCGGCTTTGCCTTGGGCAATTTTCTCTGCTATGATCCTGGGGATGGGTATTATCATGGGAGCCTATTGGGCTTATGTGACATTGAACTTTGGTGGGTATTGGAACTGGGATCCAGTGGAAAATGCGGTGTATGTACCCTGGCTGATTCTTGTCGCGTCCATTCACACTATGATCACTTATAAGAAAAGTGCAACGGCTCTGAAGACCTCCATTGTATTGGTTATTATGACCTTTATTCTGGTGCTCTATGCGACATTCTTAGTGAGATCAGGGGTGCTGGGGGATGCTTCAGTCCACTCATTCACCGATCTTGGTCTGTCTGGTCAATTGCTGATCTACATGCTTTTCTTCCTTGTAATCGCAGTAGTTCTATGCGTGAGAGTATGGAAACACATCCCAACTTCGGAGAAAGAAGCCTCAGTTTATTCCCGTGAGTTCTGGGTATTCATTGGTGCTACTACATTGGCTTTGATGGCTTTTCAGGTAATACTTCCTACTTCTATTCCTGCCTGGAATGCCATGGTAGAAAGCTTTGGAGGTATATCCAATATGGCTCCTCCTGCTGATCAGATTGAGTTTTATACCAAATTCCAACTATGGTTTGCTGTAGCTCTGGCAATGCTCACGGCTGTGGGACAGTTTTTCTGGTGGCAAAAAATGGATAAGAAGGCATTGAAAGATGCTCTTTTAACACCTTATATCATCTCCGTTTTACTGTCTGCAGCCATTATTGTCCTTGCTAAAGTTTATGATTGGCAATACATCATTGTAATTCTCGCAGGAACATTTACGATCACTGCCAACTCGGTAATTTTATTCAAAATCCTGAAGAAATCATCCTTTAAACTAGCAGGAGGCTCTTTGGCACATATTGGTTTGGGCATGATTCTAATCGGTATCATGTTCAGCTCTGGCTATTCTGACACCATTTCTATCAATATGTCTGGCCTTACCTATAGTAATAGCTGGGAAGATGAGCTGAACAAAGAACATGTATTACTCTGGATCAATAAGCCTACACAGATGAAAGATTACACGGTGATCTACCGTGGTCGTCAGAAAAAAGTGAAAGGAATTTCCGAATATGTTCCTGCGAAGATTTTGGAACCTACAGGGAAAGTAAATGAAGCCCTTGCATTGGAGGATTATAAGGATTACTTCAAGAAGGGTGATAAAGTTGACATCGTATTGGAAGAGAATGACTACTTCCAGATTGAATATTATCAAAATGAAGTTTTGAAGTTCTCGCTGAGCCCTATGTCTCAATTTAATGAAGGCATGGGTGGATTGATTTCTTCACCTGCTTCCAGAATATTCATAGACAAGGATCTCTACACGTATGTGGCAGCCATGAATGATTCAGAGGATCCAGATTGGAAAGAAGATGAGATCTACGAAGTAGCTCCAGGAGAACAATTTCACGTAGCGGATTTTGTTACCTATTTTGACGGAGCAGATGTGCTACAGGAACTAGATGGCTATGTGCTTCAAGAAGGTGATGTGGCCGTACGAGCTAATCTTAGAATTTTGGATTATGACGTAGAGAAGCTACTTCAGCCTACCTTTATTATCCGCAACAATCAGGTAGGTAAACTACCTGTGATAGATAATGAGTTGGGAATCAAAATCAGCTTAGAAAACATCTTGCCTGAAGAGAACAAGTTTGTCTTTAAGGTCAATCAATACCAAAAAGATTACGTGGTGATGAAAGCGATCGTGAAGCCTTACATCAATGTTCTTTGGATCGGTACAATCATTATGCTGGTTGGATTTACCGTCGCGATTTTCAGAAGATTTGATGAGTTCAAAAAAATGAGGGATAAAGGATTGGAAGTCTAAACTCAGTAGTCTAATACAGAACAAAGCCCGCCGATATATCGGTGGGCTTTGTTGTTTATAACAAGCAAGCTTTCAAATCAAGTATAATGTTCTATTCTAATCTATTGATAATTCGATCTTCAACTGAGTCAAATCTTCACGCAACTCATGTTTCATTTTCTGGGTATAAATACGATAAATATCACCCGAGTTCTGAAACTCAACCAGTCGTTCAAAATCGCGAAGTCTAGCAGTCCAGGTGACACCATCTGTAATTAGAAGAAAATACGTGTCGTTACGTTTTTCACTGATTATTTTTTGAACATCACCAATTACATCACTTTGCTTACTACCTGTAGCCCCGTAAGCTTTAACTTCAATAACAATGCTTGGTTGTTCTTTTGAAGGAATACAAAAATCAGCTTTAGCTGTACTAAGTCCATTTGAGCCGATAAAGCTTTTTCTAATCTCGAATTTATCAAAAACATCTTTAACAATTATCTCAACAAAATCTTCCAGATTTTTTCCTCTCGTCTGACCTTTAATAGCACTTCCTCTTCCCATCTTAAGCCGTTCTTCAATAATATCTTTCCAAGAATATGTCCTAGCAGACATCTCATTGATTTTCTGAGCTAATCCAAGTTTATTAAGAGATTTCACATATTCGATCGGACTAGACTTAAAAGATGTTTTTCCATATCCTTTAATACTATCATAAAAGATAGCTTTTAGGGTCTCTTTAAATTCATCTTTTGATTGTTCTAAGATTATGCGAAATAAAGTAATAGCAATTTCAAAATCCTCTTCCAGTAGATTAATAAGGTGCTCTTCTTTCAAATCTCCATTTTGCTCTAAATTATTGAGGTATTCAATAAAGTTCATCGCAAAGGCATCTCTCCAGTCTGTCAAAACTTCTCCTAAATCTGCTACTAACTGGTTCTTAGTTTGTTTGTGTCTTCTCATCTTAACCCTGACCTATAACTAAATACTCATTAACATCTGATCGGGATACGGAGGAATGATTGCCAAAATGATACTTATGAGGTTTTACTTTGACCTCAACATCTGTTTTTTGATTTTTCATAATAGAAATTAGAGTTTCCAAATCAGGGTATGCATTTGAAGAATAGGATAATACTAATGTGCTGTCCGAAAATTTATCAAACATATCTTCAAATGCTTTAATAGCCGTCTTTCTATAAGAGAATGCAGTATATTTTTTCTTAATTTTTTTCACTTTAGTATTTTCCATGATCTCTTCCCCTCTCCAATATTTGGATAGACCTTCCAAAAAATGATATCGTTTTACGTAACAGTTATCATCAGAAGCAGGTACGTATGGAGGATCCATGTATACCAGATCAGGTTTATAAATAATATTGCTGAATTCGAAAACATTTAAGTTAAATGAAACATTTTCTTTATGATTATTAAAAATCACATCATTGTAAATTGCTACTTGTTCTACAAAATGATCTTCTAATGAAATTCTTAAATCTCTTCTTCCATCATTATACCTATCGAGATTCCCCGAAATTGTAAATACTCCACGCGGTTGTTTCTTTAAACAGGACCTAAATAAGGCAGTATAGGCAAGTGCCCGTTTATACTTAGAGCTTATTTGAGAAATGTTTGCTGAAATTTTATCTAAAAAAAGAAGGTCAGCGGGTGAGTAAAAAACATTCTTGAAAGTTTTTTGAATAAAATCATCTGACTTGACATTCATGTCCAGTAAAAAAGACAAATCCTGTGGGCTGATTAGGTCGGTGTTATTTTCAATAACACCTTTTGATATAACTGCTGAAAAATTTAAAAAATCATTAGAATATACTCTCTTATTCATTGATTTCATCAAATATGAGACCACTCCGGAACCTGAAAATGCATCCAATGCAGATTCAAAATCTAAGCTGTCCAAGGTCTCATGAATCCATGGAACTAACTTATTTTTACTCCCCATATATCTCATCAAAGGATATCTTGATGCTCGATATTCAACAGAGAGTTCTGAATCAAATGGAAATAATTGCAAATCCTGCATTTTTCATTTTAAAGTTTACTCTTAGCAATAATATAGATTAGAATTTAACTTAATCTAGCTTCCAATCAAAAAAGCTAAGTTACTAGCATTCCCAAAATCTCATCAACATACTCTCTGGAATTGGAAAGCCTAGGTACTTTATGCTGGCCGCCTAATTTTCCCCTTTTGCGCATCCAATTTTCAAATATGCCAATTGGAGCATGATGAATAATGGGTTCTACCAAAGCCAATCCTTTATAACGCTTAGCATCGTAATCCGAATTGATTTCTCTCAAATGCTCATCTAAAAGCCGGTCAAATTCCTTTGGATCAGATGGATTCTTTTGAAACTCAATGATCCATTCATGGGCTCCTTTTGATCCAGAACCGTCAAAATATACAGGAGCAGCAGTAAAATTAGAGATCATAGCATTTGTATGCTCCGCAGCAAATTGAATTGCTTTTTCGGCATTTTCCACGATCACCTCTTCCCCGAATGCATTGAGAAAATGTCTTGTGCGACCCGTTATTCTGAATCGATAGGGTGAGGTCGATGAGAACTTAACAGTATCACCGATTTTATACCTCCACAGCCCACCATTAGTATTGATCACCAGAGCATAATTCTTATCTACCTCCACTTGAGACAAAGGAATCACTTCTGGATTTTCATTTTCCCACTCTTCCATGGAAATGAATTCATAGAAAATCCCATAATCCAGCAATAGCAACAGCTCATCTGAATTTTTCTGGTCCTGAATCCCAAAGAATCCTTCAGAGGCATTATAGGTTTCCATATATCGCATTTTTTCTGAAGGAATAAGTTCTTTGAAAAGACTTCTATATGGCCCAAAAGCAACTGCCCCGTGAAAAAAAATCTCCAGATTTGGCCATACTTCCAGAATATTCTTGGCTTTCTTTAATTCTAAGACTTTTTGCAAAAGAACTATAGTCCAAGTAGGTACTCCAGCCATGCAGGTCACATCTTCGTCCATGGTCTCCCGAGCCATTTTTTCAATCTTAGCCTCCCATTCTCCCATCAGAGCAGTTTCCTTCGATGGCGTACGAACAAAATAAGCCCAAAAAGGCAAGTTTTCCATGATCACGGCAGAGATGTCTCCCGCCCTTGCTGTCCCTTGCGGATTAAGCGGATTATTATCCAATGTACCACCTATGGTAAGTGTTTTACCAGTAAAAAGTCTTGAATCAGGATAATTGGACATATAAAGGGCTACCATATCCTTGCCACCTTTATAATGACATTCTTCTAAACTCTCATGGGTCACAGGGATGTATTTGCTACGACTTGAAGTGGTTCCTGAAGATTTTGCAAACCATTCTATTTCTGTATTCCAGATTACATTTTCGCTACCCGCCATCGCCTTGTCGATGTACGGTTTAAATTTATCATAATTTCGTATTGGCACTTTGTTAGCAAAATCGGCATAGCTTTTAATCTCAGCAAACCCGTGCTCCTTTCCGAAGTCAGTTTTCTTTCCAGCTTCAATTAGCTCTTTGAAAATAGTCTCTTGAACAGAAATAGGATTTTGTTTGAAATTGTCGATTTGACCCAGACGGCTCTTGAAGATCCAAGTCATAAAGGAATTCAGAACCGCCATCAATTAAAAATTTTTCGTTTCAACTCGAAATTACTTCCCAAATACACCTTTCGTACTTGTTCATCAGCTGCAAGCTCCTCAGCTGTACCTGCTTTCAAAAGCCTACCTTCGAACATTAAATATGCTCTATCGGTAATGGAAAGTGTTTCGTTCACATTGTGATCAGTGATCAGAATGCCTATATTTTTTGTTTTCAGCTTCGCTACAATGGTCTGGATTTCTTCCACAGCAATAGGGTCAACTCCAGCAAAAGGCTCATCTAGTAAGACGAATTTTGGATCAACGGCTAAGGCTCGGGCTATCTCAGTTCTTCTTCGTTCACCTCCGGAAAGTACCATTCCAAGGTTTTTACGTACATGCGTCAAGCTGAATTCTTCGAGTAGACTCTCAACTTTCTCTTTGCGCTCTTGCTTCGGCATTTTGGTCATTTCCAAAACAGCCATGATATTCTCTTCTACTGAAAGCTTCCTAAAAACTGAAGCTTCCTGAGCCAAATAACCGATTCCCTGCTTTGCCCTTCTGTACATGGGAAGCTTGGTGATATTCTCATTCTCTAGAAAAATTTTACCTTCATTTGGCTGGATCAATCCAACTATCATGTAGAATGACGTTGTTTTACCAGCTCCATTTGGACCCAATAGACCAACGATCTCACCTTGGCTTACCTCCACAGAGATGTCATTCACCACTCGGCGACCTTTGTATATTTTTACTAAATTTTCGGCACGAAGAATCATATCAATCAAATTTGATGTCTTTCACGTAGAGTTGCAAACTACTCTTGTCGCGAAACACATTTTCTCTCATTTCTGCGACTATATCAAATCGCATTTTTCCACGAAGCATATTTACGGTAGTCAAATCGGGATCTTTCGCCCGATCTGCCATCCCAAATCCAAGACAAACAGGCGTAGTTACCTGACCATCCTGGACAATTTTAAATCTCAAATGTTTGTCTTTGAGTACTGTGACATCTTCGGCATACACATTGGCGATTCTGAAAATCGGCTCCGTATTTCCTGGCCCAAAAGGTGCCATTTGCTTCAAGATATTATAAAACTTGTAATTAATCTGATCTAATAGCAATTCATCGTCAACTTCTATCACTGGCTTACGGTGAACTTCCTCGATTCTACTCTTTACAACTGCCTCAAACTTCTCTTGAAAAGCAGTGACATTCTCCACAGGAAGAGTCAATCCGGCCGCGTACATATGTCCTCCAAACTGGTCCAATAGATCTGCACACTCCTCTATAGCTTCGTATATATTAAAATCCACTACTGATCTTGCGCTTCCTGTTGCTTTGCCATTTGACTCCGTCAAAATGATCGTAGGCCTATAGTATTTTTCAATACAACGACTAGCTACAATTCCAATGACACCTTTGTGCCAGTCATCCTTGAAAAGAACAGTGGAATTCCACTCTACCAATTCCTCTCGGGAGGCAATCATTTCGAAAGCCTCCTTGGTGATATTCTCATCAAAATTCCGTCTGGTGGCATTTACTTCATCCACCACCTTGGCCCGTTCCATCGCCCCTTCCAGTTCGGATGAAATCAACAATTCCACGGATGCCTTGGCATGTTCCAATCTTCCCGAAGCATTGATTCTCGGCCCAATCTTGAAGACCACATCAGAAATCCCGATGTCCTTTTCCAGATTGCTACTCAGCATCAACGCTTTCAAGCCAGGACGAGGAGTATTATTCAAACGATCTAGACCGTAATAAGCAAGAATTCTGTTTTCACCCGTAATAGGTACGATATCCGCCGCGATACTCACGGCCACTAGATCTAAGTAAGTGTCCAACTGCGAACTGTCAATTCCCCGCTTGATTGCAATAGCCTGAATTAGTTTAAAGCCAACTCCCGCACCACTGAGCTCCTTGTATGGATAATTGCAATCCCTGCGTTTGGCATCCAATACTGCTACTGCAGCCGGAAGTTTATTACCAGGTGTATGGTGATCACAAATAATAAAATCAACTCCCAGCTCTGAGGCTAACGCTACCTTCTCAATGGCTTTTATCCCACAATCCAGTGCTATAATTAGTTTAATATCATTTTCAGCTGCGAATCGTACTCCTTTTTCAGAGATGCCATAGCCTTCTTTGTAACGGTCAGGGATATAAAACACTACATCTGGATAGAAAGTCTTTAGGAATCCATACATCAGCGCCACTGCTGTGGTGCCGTCCACATCATAATCTCCATAGACCATGATCTTTTCCCCTCCGGCAATCGCAACTTGAATCCTGTCCACAGCTTCAGTCATATCCTTCATCAGAAAAGGATCATGAAGCATCACCAAAGATGGGCGGAAGTAACTCTTTGCCTGTTCAAAACTCTCCACCCCTCTATTTATCAGCATGTTGGCCAATGTCGGATTGACATTGATCTCTTTGCTCAGCTGATCTATTGCCGATTGAGAGGTTTTGGGCTTTTGTTTCCAGAGGTACTCCATGAAGCTAATTTAGTAAACTAAGTTTCTTGTGATTTTATTAATTAAAAGTATTGGTTCTATAATCGGCTTACGAAGCCTAAAAGTTTACTTGATAGCAAAAAAAGCTAGCCTTTTACTTTCTTATATTTTCCCCAAAAATATACTGGGAAAATAAGGGCTTTGAGTTTCCAATCATTCTTCTCTGTCAAAGTTAGGCTGGAATCCTCATGCACAGTACGATACATTTTGCCTGCAAATAGACAGTGCCCTATTAGCAGCACAAATACGAAGGCATATATAATCAGTTCAGTCACTAGTGTTGTATCGAATTAATGGTTTAAGCTTGTAATCTTCCTACCTCTTGGTTCTGCAGTCCTCAAGCTTTCTTTTGAAGTATCAAGGCCGCCCAATTATCCTTACTTTGCTGAGAGATCAATTCTAATCCCAATGGTTTTGCACAGTCGTTCAGATCATCAATATCCTCAGTATAGAAGCCACTGAGTAATAAAAAACCATTATCCTTCAGTAAATCAGCGTAAATGCTCATTTCGTCAAGCAAAACATTTTTATTGATATTAGCTAAGACTATGTCAAATTCGCCTTGAGGATTCACTTCACGGATGGTACCCAATTCCATTCGGGTTGTCAATCCATTCAGATCAAAATTTTCATTTCCATTATCTACACACCAGTCATCAATATCAAAAGCCTCCACCTCACTGGCTCCGAGCAAATGAGCCATCACTGCAAGGATTCCTGTTCCAGAACCTACATCCAACACTCTTTTACCTTGATGATCGATTTTACCTTGATGTCGAAGCATCTGAAAGGTAGTAGCATGATGTCCCGTACCAAAGGACATTTTGGGATTGATCACTATCTCATGGGTAAACTCAGGCTTACTTGAGTGAAAAGAAGCCCTGACATATACCAGATCGTCCACAGCAATGGGATCATAATTCTTTTCCCATTCCTCATTCCAGTTGACTTTCGGCATTAGTCCTTCTTCCAAAGTGATCTTCGCATCTTCACGATACTGGGTGATCACTTCATCGAAAGCAAGGCGGTCAAAATCTGACTCCAGCGTATAAGCATCGATTCCTTCCTCAGTTTCGAGGAAGGAATCAAAGCCAATCATAGATAATTCAGCTATTAGGATTTCCCTGAATTGCTCCAGGCACTTGATTTTAAACTCCAGGTAATCCATTTTTCTTAGAATGATTTGATAATATCAACGAAATCACGAGACTTCAGTGATGCTCCGCCGATCAACCCGCCGTCTACATCAGGCTTAGCGAAAAGTTCTTGTGCATTCTTTGGATTACAGCTACCTCCATATAGAATTGACGTGTTGTCTG
Source organism: Algoriphagus aurantiacus (assembly GCF_035156405.1). Lineage (NCBI taxonomy): Bacteria > Pseudomonadati > Bacteroidota > Cytophagia > Cytophagales > Cyclobacteriaceae > Algoriphagus > Algoriphagus aurantiacus. The sequence continues at coordinate 16,115 of NZ_JAXRUT010000014.1, forward strand.
CGATGTCTTTACCATATTTAGAAGCTATGTGTCTTCTCAAGGCAGCATGCATTTCCTGAGCTTCCTCAGAGCTTGCAGTCTTACCTGTTCCGATAGCCCAAATTGGCTCATATGCGATCACAATTTTCGAGAAATCCTCTGGGCTCAAGTCAAAAAGACCTTCTGTCAACTGAAATTTCACGTTTGGCTCATGAGTTCCTGCAGTTCTGATCTCTAGAGATTCTCCACAGCAGAAAATTGGAGTCAAGCCATTTGCTAACGCCAGTTTCACTTTGGCAGCAAGCATTTCATTGCTTTCTTTGAAATATTCACGACGCTCACTATGACCAATAATCACATATTGTACACCAAAGGAAGCAAGAATCTTTACAGAAACTTCTCCTGTGAAAGCGCCAGCTTCCTTGTCAGAACAGTTTTGAGCTCCGATAAAAACACCTTTTGCTTCTCCGATAAGTTTCTTAACTGGGAAAATATGTGGAAAAGGAGGGTTTAACACAGCGATAGCATTGCCAGTATGCTCGTCTTTGATCATATTCAATATTTCGGAAGTAAGGGTCTGACCTTCTTCGAAAGTCATGTTCATTTTCCAGTTGCCGGCTACGATTTTCTTGCGCATAATGTGTTTTGAAAATTTAATAAGGTTTGATAAAAAAGAATCTAGGGATAATTTGATCTAAAATTACGGAAAATGTCCAGTTGGGGAAAATATAAGCCAAATGAGTCAGGAAAAAACTCTTGGTCGCCAGATGAAGCCTTTGAAAAGCTCACGACCTTCTGCGCGTACCAAGATCGTTGTACTTGGGAGATTCGGCGCAAACTGTATGATAAAGGCATAAAAGATGAGCAGGTAGAACAATTGATCACAGAATTGATCGAAGAGGAATTCGTTGATGAAGAGCGATATGCAAGAGCCTTTGCCCGAGGCAAATTCAGACTAAAAAAATGGGGAAAAAACCGCATCCGAATGGAGTTGAAAATGCGTGAAGTTCCTGAGAATCTCATCCGAAAGGGACTTTCTGAAATAGATCCTGAGGAATATTATAATACTCTTTTGACACAGACGGAGAAGAAGTGGGAAAGTACAAATGAACCCGATTCCTATAAAAAGAAGTACAAGGTCACCCAATACCTAATGAGCAAGGGCTTTGAGATGGATTTGGTGAAAGAAGCTTTAGAGAATTTGATTAGTGATCAGTCGCAGTGATCAGTCGCAGTTTGAGCGACTGCTCAACTTTGGCGCAAGTCTTCAGACTTGTGCCGGGATGCAATGCAGTCTTCAGACTGCCTTATTTTCTTAATAATTTGGCAAAAGACAACTCACTTTAAGAGCATCTTAAGATCAGAACATTCACACTTTTCTAAAATGAGCAGGGTTCTACTTAGTTAAATGCAGTCGGGAGACTGCAGCGAGTTAAGTCCAAGTCTGAAGACTTGAACTAGGGCACGAAATTGGTTCATGAGTCTTCAGACTTCTATTTCCTGGCATATAGTATGGCAGTCTGAAGGCTGCAGTGAAAATAGCACAAGCCTGCCTACCGGTCAGGCAGGTCATGAGACTTGCGCCAATGATTATTTGGTTTTCTGCGACTAAATACTGTTCACTAACTTTCAATCATTTCACTCATAATCTTGGCAGAAAGCAGGCAGAGCGGAATTCCGCCGCCAGGGTGGACAGACCCTCCACAGAAATACAGATTTTTGATCGAGGACGAATAGTTTGCATGACGCAGGAAGGCTGCAAACTTATTATTGGAGCTATTGCCGTAGAGTGCGCCTTGCGCACTTGAGGTCTTGGACTCTATCGTCCGTGGATCCAAGATTTCTTCCACTTCAATCAACGCTTCCACATCCGTTTTTAAGATGCGATTAAGCTTGTGTAGGATATTTCTTTTTGCTTCCGAAATCATCTTATCCCAATCCTGTCCTTGGTTATTGGGCACATTAATCATGGTAAACCAATTCATGCAGCCGACGGGTGCATCATCTGGCTTATGCGTAGAGGTAATGTTTAGGTAAACTGTGGGATCTTCATAAATAGTCCCTCGCTTGAAAATATGCTCAAATTCCAATGGATAATTATCCGAGAAGAAAATATTGTGTAGACCCAATTCAGGGAAATCACGTCTGATTCCCCAATAAAAGATCAATGCAGAACTGGATTTGGGTTGGTTGAGCAAAAGCTTAGGTTGCTTCTGACCTTTGAGAATGGTTTTGTAAGCATTGACCATATCCATATTATTCACTATTAGGTTAGCACGGATTTCTTCACCTTTTATAATGATTCCAGTTGCTATTCCATTTTCAACTAAAACTTGGTTTACTTTCTGTCCAAAATGATAGTTTACTCCAAGCTCTTCTGATAGTCTAAAAAGACTTAATGTGATGTCATGCATTCCTTTTTTAGGGAAAAATGCACCGATATTGAATTCCAAATGAGGAATAATATTAAGTGTCGCTGGCGTTTCAAAAGGATTCGAGCCATTGTATGTGGCATATCGATTGAAAAGCTGCACCAATTTAGGATGCTCAAAGTGCCTTTGATTTGCCTCATTCATGGTCGAAAAAATCCCCAGTTTACCCATTCTCATATAGGACTTTAAAGCTTGGGGATTTGTCCAGGTGTCCAGCTTATGAAGTGATCGATTCATAAAAAGCGGAGCCAGGCTGTCATAAATAAAAGCTGAATTCCTTAGTGCTTCTCGAATATTGGATGCAGGTTCACCCAGCTTTGTCTGTACTTCCTCGGCAAATCGATTGAGATCGGAATATGCTTTCAAACTTGTTCCGTCTTCCCAAAAATAGTGGCAAGTCACACCCAGCTTCTCATATTCAAAGTAATCTTTGGGCCTTTTGCCGGCGAGGCGAAAAAGTTCATCCACCTGCTCAGGAAGTGTAAAAAGTGATGGTCCGGCATCGAAACGATAGTTCTCCAACGAAATCTCGCTGAGTTTTCCGCCGGGATAAGCATTCGCCTCGAACACCTCAACATCATAGCCTTTCACCGCTAATCGAATAGCTGCAGCTATGCCTGCGATTCCTGAACCAATGATGAATGCCTTTTTCGTCATGATTTCTTTCAATTGCTAAACTAACATTTTTTATAAATGTTAGGCTTTCTGTAGCAGTAGGACTTTGATCTTCGTAGAGATAGTGTACTTAACTCATTTTTATGAAAAACTTATTAATCCTATCACTCTTTGCACTTCTGTTTTTTTCGTGTGAAAAACTAGATGAACCTGAGATTTTGGGTGGCTACGTTAATACTCCCGAAGGATGTACTCCCGGGGAAAATCCTGAGTTTAACTGTAGTAGATTAATTATACTCTCAGCCGGTGGAGTTGCTGAAGTTTTGTATGGCGGTGACATTTTCTCGCGTACCTCCTATAAGATCAAAGGGGACAAAATCAAGATTGAGAAAAATGATCAGTTCGGGTTGGATTTGACCTTCAAAAAACTGGATGACGGCTCGCTGAGAGAGGAGGGGGATAAATCCATTTGGGTAAAGCAAGATGATATCCCATAATCGCGCAACAGATTTTAGTACACTTAACTCCTTTTTTATGAAAAACATACTACTACTTTATCTACTGGGACTTATTTTCTTCTCCTGTGAAAAACTAGATGAACCCGAGATTTTGGGCACCTATACTTATATACCTGAGGGGTGTGTCCCTGGTGACAATCCTGAGTTAAACTGCGGGAGTTTTATCACTTTATCGGCTGATGGAGTAGCCGATGTCTTGCCGAGTGGGGATATAGTCTACAGGACTACCTACAAAATCAGAGGTGAAAAAATAGTGGTAGCTAAAGCCGATGAAGTCATCGATCAGTTAATTTTTCGCTATATAGATAATTCTACTCTTCGAAATGAACGAGATGGAGCCTTGTGGGTGAAGTAAAATCCGCTCCTCTGGATTTGCAATCCAGAGGTTATATAGTAGGATTTTTAATCCGTCTTGAACCTACCCGAAAAGCCAAAAACTCCTAAGATCGCTCTCAGGAGTTTTTTATGTTTATCAGATTCTTACAACTTCTCGAAGATCCTTCTAAAGCTAGTTGCTTCAGCGATTCTTCCATAAAGCTCGGAGATAGGCACTCTTTCCTGCTCAGTAGTATCACGGTGACGGATAGTGACTGTGTTGTCCTCTAGCGTCTGGTGATCCACAGCGATACAGAATGGCGTTCCGATCAGATCCTGTCTTGCGTAGCGCTTACCGATAGAAGCAGCATCTTCGTATATGATATTGAAATCATACTTCAATAGCTCTACGATCTCTTGGCCTTTTTCAGGCAAGCCATCTTTCTTGGTAATAGGAAGAATCGCAGCTTTCACAGGAGCAATTGCCGGATGAAGTTTAAGAAGAGTTCTACTTTTCTCCTCAGTTTTCTCTTCAGTATAGGCGTTGCAAAGCGTCAACAAGAAAAGTCGATCAGCTCCGATTGATGTCTCGATCACGTAAGGAATGTAGTTCTGATTCACTTCCGGATCGAAATACTGCTGTTTCTTTCTAGAAAATTCCTGATGAGATTTCAGATCAAAATCTGTTCTGGAGTGGATTCCTTCTACTTCTTTGAAGCCGAAAGGGAAGTCAAATTCGATATCCATCGCTGCATTGGCATAGTGAGCCAGCTTCTCATGGTCATGCTTTCTGAGTTTTTCCTGGGGAATGCCCAGTGCCAAATGCCATTTCATTCTAGTCTCTGCCCATTTTTGATACCATTCCAACTCAGTACCGGGACGCACAAAGAACTGCATTTCCATCTGCTCAAATTCACGCATACGGAAGATAAACTGACGGGCAACAATCTCATTTCTAAAAGCCTTACCGATCTGTGCAATACCGAAAGGAACCTTCATTCTGGCGGTTTTCTGCACATTTAGGAAGTTCACAAAAATGCCTTGGGCAGTCTCGGGTCTCAAGTAAATAGTGGTGGAATCCTCAGCCACAGAGCCGACTTGAGTAGAGAACATTAAGTTGAACTGACGGACTTCGGTCCAATTGGAAGTGCCACTGATAGGGCATTTGATTCCTTCATTGGTGATCAAGTCCCGTACACCGGCCAGATCCTCAGCTTCCAAAAGTCTCGCCAGCTTACCGGTCAATGCATTTGCTTTTTCTATATCCCCGGCTCTTTCGAAAACTGCCGCATGCTCTTCCACTAGCACATCAGCACGGTATCGCTTCTTCGAGTCTTTATTATCGATCATTGGATCGTTAAAGCTATCTACATGGCCAGAAGCTTTCCAGGTGGTAGGATGCATAAAAATCGCTGCATCGATCCCGACGATATTGTCCTGTACACGGGTCATGGTCTCCCACCACAGACGCTTCAGGTTGTTTTTCAACTCGACGCCGTAAGCACCATAATCATACACCGCCTGAAGACCATCGTAGATTTCAGAACTAGGGTAAACAAATCCATACTCTTTGGCATGGGAAATAATATCTTTCAATTGCGCGTTTTCCGCAGGAGTTGCTGTTTTTGCCATAGGCGCAAAAATAGGGAAAATGAATGAATACCAGTAGAAAAATGAAAGACTTACACTTTCTTAAGGCATCCAACAACTACCTAGTTAATCATCATAGGTAAACACCACCCTAAACGAAAATCGTTTCTGAATTCTAAGATTATGAAGTCGATTTCCATTTCCTCGGTTTGGCATGAATACAGCTGCAATATTCTGACAGCCTCTTTTTCCTGAACAATAAGTAAGTTTTGCATATAAATCCAAAAAGGTCAACTCAATTGCTGAGTTGACCTTTTATTTGTTGGTGTTAGTTCTGATTTTATCTAAAGGTGTATTTCACACCTACTCCACCTCTAAGGTAGCTGTGAGAGTGATTGGCAAATACAGGAGCAGCTTCGACTAAAAAACCTAGATTTCGCGTACTACTAAATGGTTTGATCAATACTCCCACTGGAATGGCCAGATATATATCGTTGTGATCATCATGATGTGGGTGGCGATGATTTCCTAATAAACCGAGCCCAGCACCGACGTAGCCGTTTACTTCTGTTTTTCGGACAAAGTTGTATGCACCCATCAGTTCAAGACCTATTTCATGTCCCAATCCCAATCTTGCTTCTCCAAAGAACTCTTTGTCTGGGTCAGTACCTACTGTGATAAAAGTATCAGTATTTTGGAAGTTGATACCTACTGCTACTTGAGCTTGTGAGATAGAAACAAATGCGAATAGCGCAAATGCTAATAAGAATACTTTTTGCATGGAGTTGATTTATTTCTAGTATTCTACTCCAAAAATGAGCCAAACTTAATAATATCACCAACCTCCTTCTTCATTAGTAATTCTTTTTCCCGCCTTCGCGCTTGCAAAAGAAGCCTCAATTATCTTCAAAACACTGATTGTCTGAGGAATGGAAATATCCAGCGCTGTGCCTTTTAAAATAGCGTCTGCGACATTTTGGTATAGAATTCTATAATTTCCTGGGATTGTCTCATATTGTTTGGTCTCCTCACTCAGGAAAAGTCTCCCCCAGCTCTCCTCCGGTTCAACTCCCCAGCTCGGGCCTTCTGGCTTTTGCCCAGCTTTGAAAGCGGCTTCCTGTACATCTAAACCGAATTTCTGATAAGATCCATTTTTACCCAAAAGCAAAAATTTCGGCGTAGGCACATTCACCAAAGCACCTGCTGTCACTCTGGCTTTGAGCGAACCATAATCCAAAATAATATCAAAATAATCGTCAGCTATCGCTCCAGTTCGTTGCTTACGGATATCTGCCTGAATCCAATTTGGCAAGCCAAAAAGCAATACAACCTGATCGATCAAATGCGAGCCCAGATCAAAGGTGATCCCATTTCCAGGAACATCTTTTTCTCTCCAGTTCTCGGAAACATCCGGACGGAAACGATCAAAATGGGATTCTAGATAGACCAAATTACCGAGATCTCCTTCTCGTACCAATTTCTGCAAAGTCATGAAATCCCCATCGTAACGGCGGTTGTGAAACACTGAGCAAATCAAACCCTTCTTCTCAGCTAGCTTATTTAGCTCTTCGGCTTCATGAGAAAATATCGTTACTGGTTTATCTACTACTACATGCTTTCCAGCTTCTAGGCATTGCATAGCCATAGGATAATGAAACTCATTGGGCGTGGTAATCACAACTAGATCCGCAGCATCTGCAGCGAGCAATTCTTGCAGACTTCTATAAGTTGTCACTCCAGCATACAATTCTTCGCATCGATTGGTGTTCCTCTCCACCGAGGCTACAAGCGCAAGGTCAGGACAAACATCAATAAGTGGTGCGTGCATTTTTTCGGCTACAGAGCCAAAGCCAACTATGGCTGTTTTTATAGGGTTGCTCATTATCAAATGTTCATTTCGTGTGCCTTATTTACCAGTTCAATTCTAGAACTGACCTGTAGCTTCAGATGGATGTTTTTACGATGGGTCTCTACAGTTTGCTTGCTCAGATTAAGCATATTGGCAATTTCCTTATTTTGAATTCCATCCTTTATCAAATGTATAATTTCAGTTTCCCGCCTCGACAGCTTATACTTTAACCGGAAGGCATCATAATAGTAGCCTTGCACAGCCTGCTTTTTCACCCGGTCAAAATTCAGCACATGGCGGCCTTCAAAAACTTCGTGAATGGTAAAAATCAACTCGTCTGGGTCTGCATCTTTGAGGATAAATGCATCAGCTTTCTGATCGATACATTGCTTGTAAATCTTCTCCTCATCATACATAGAAAGAACTACGACCTTCAGATGTGGGTAGTCTCTTTTACAGCGACTCAAAACCCCAAAACCGTCCATTATCGGCATGTTAAGATCGGTAAGAACTACATCTACCGGATTTTCAGCAATATAATCGCATAGGTCTTGTCCATTTGGAAAGACACCGACTACTATTAGTCTATCATCTTCTTCAAGAATTCCTTCTATTCCTTTTGCAAATAATTTATGGTCATCAGCCAGGGCTATCCGGATCATGCGTAGGGGTGATTAGTTTAATAGGTAGATTATGCTTCAAATTATACCCTAAAATCTAATTTGGCAAGGTTAAAGTGATTTCTGTTCCTTTTCCGACAGCAGAAGTCAGTTCAAATTCACCGCCAATAGTCTCCATTCTCTTCTTCAGATTGAACATACCACTGCCTTTAGATTCTTGTGAAGAGTCAAATCCTTTACCGTTATCTTTGATCCAGATTTGTCTTCTTTTTCCAATATCAGCTATTCTAATTCTAATTTCATCAGGAAAAGCATGCTTTATAACATTATTTAAGGATTCCTGAATAACCCGGATAAGTACCAGTTTCTGCTCTTTTGTCAAATCTGTAAGCTCAAAATCTGCCTCCAGCGTCACTTCACAATAACCCGTAGCCTTTATCCTATCTAACTGCTGCTCGATAAATTCATTGATGCTGATGGATTCTACCCAATCAAGATTTAGCTGTTTGGACAATCCCCGTACTTCCTGTATTGCCTGGCTCAGAATTTCTCTTCCTTCGGAATGCTTCTCTGACTTACTAGATCCTAAATTAAGCTTGGCCAGTGAAAGTAGCTGACCTATATTATCATGCAGCTCCCGACCTATATGGGTTAGTGTTTCCTGCTGGATTTCATTCTCGATATTGAGTAGTGTCTTCTCATGCTCAGATTTGATCTGATCCACTTTCAGCCGGTTTTGAGCTTGCCTCTGTCTGTGGATAAATACCATGGAAATCACAAAGGTAGACATGATTCCTCCCAGGAATAAGGTAGAGAAGATAATTATATAAACCTGGCTTTCAAGAAAACTCATAGGATGGCTCTTTTTCAAATATTCCAGGCCACAATGGGGAGGCAACCGTCAAAGTAAGTATTGCTAAAGTGATGAGCACCATTACCATATCAATTTGCCACAGAGATTTACCCAAAATATAATTGACTTCATACAGATATAATAATGACACCGAACAGATATAAGTCAAGGTGAAAGTGAACATAATAAAAGTCATCTGCCAAAATGATAATAACCTCAATGGATTTCTCTCTAAATATTGTTCATGGGTAATCATTCCAATAAAATACAATCCACTCCCTATCAATATCATATTGGCTCCAATGGTAAATATAATGGGCTGGTTCAAAGAGATGGATTCTATTCCAGAAAATTGAAGGACAAACGTCAAGACTATGAAAATGAAAATCATCCAGTTGATGTATTTCCTTTTAGAAGGCTCCAGCCAAGTCTTGATCAGTAATAAAAAAAGTATAGTCCCTATCTGCCTTTTAGTAATATTATTAAGCCAAAGATTAAAATGGGGGTATTCAGTATTTCCTAAATAGGCATTTACTGATTTATTGAATTCAACGTCGTATACCGTGTATGCCCCCATGTTTTCAGAAATTACAGTGAAGACCAAAATCAAAAAAGGAAGCCAATAGTGGATATCGGCTTTCTTTTTTTTGGGTAATTTGATAAAGCAAATAACCCCAATAATCAAAAGCAGATCAGCGGATATGGTGTACCAGTCGAAAAACACCTGAACAAATCTGCTATCCATAGTTCTACTATCCATAGTTAATTATCGGTTGACTATGGTAAACACTGGAAAGGACACTGAACCCCTCCGCCCTCATAGTCATCTTCTTCCCCACCCAACTCAACAGAAATAGGTTTTTTCTCCTTGAGATTTGCTGTGCGCATGACTAATGTCATCTGACCAGTGTATGCAGCACCCTCTTTAGGATAGGTTTTCTCCGCAGTTTCTTCGGTGTATTCAGTAAAATAAAACTGGATTCCTCCCACTTTCGGGTCTTTGTCTGCCTTTCTCAATAAACCCTCTAAAGTTTCCCGATCAAAAAATATCCAATCAGTTTGATTGGTTTTGTCTTGATCTTTTTTGCCTTTGGCCGGTTTGCCTTTTTTGACTTCTTTGTCATACTTGGCTTTCATGCTTTCGAAATCTTTCTTGTCAATTTTCATGGATTTAGTGTTTGATGAAATTGTGAAATAGGATAAACTGTGGAGATAATTCCCCATAAGATAATAATATTATCTGCGATTAGATAATAAAAAAGGAGTGAGATCGCATCCCACTCCTTTATTAAAGGCTGTTTATCTGTTAGTTATGCAAGTTTCTTTGCTTCTTTCGCTGCATTTTCTTGGTCTAATTCTCTTTTCATCAAATCCACTACAATCGGAGTAGCGATATAGATGGAGGAATAAGTACCTACCAATACACCAATAAACAGAGCAAACGAGAAACCTCTTAATACTTCTCCACCAAATATCAGCAGTACAATCACAACGATCAAGGTGGTAAATGAAGTAATCAAGGTACGCCCTAGTGTCTGATTAATGGCGTCGTTAAAGACTTTCACTAATTTACCAGTACCTCTATTTTCAATATTCTCTCGGATACGGTCAAATACAATCACGGTATCATTAATCGAGTAACCGATCACAGTCAATATCGCAGCGATGAACACCTGATCAATCTCGAATGTCGCTCCAAATGCACTCGCGATAGCAAAGGCAGCAATTACAAACAAGGTATCGTGAATCAAGGCAATGATAGATGCAAGAGAGAACTGCCACTTACGGAATCTTAATAAGATATACAGGAAGATCGCAACCAATGCTACTATCATCGCTTCTGCTGAAGATGCCTTAATATCGTCCGCTACAGTGGCACCAACTTTAGAAGAACCTGTGATTGCGAATTGACCAGAAGCTAATGATGCTGCATCATCTGTAAAGGCTAAGCCCGTAACTGCGGCTATTCCTTCTTTTACTTTGCTCTCTACTTCAAGATTAGAAGCAGCATCGTCTTCATTGACCAAATAGGAAGTAGTCACTTTCAGTACATTATTAGATCCGTAAGTTTTCACTTCTACCGATCCGTCAAACTCTCTATCCAAACCTGATTTCAGGTCAGAGGCAGGAATGCTCTCACTAAATTCAACGATATATGAACGGCCTCCGGTAAAATCAACACCGAATTTCAATCCGTTGACAGCGGCAATTCCTAATCCAATTACGATGATTGAAGTAGAAATTAAGTAAGCAACTTTACGCTTGCCCAAGAAATCAAGATTCAGTGAGCTCAATGCATTCTTAGCGAATGGAGTGGCAAAGCTGATAGAACTCTTATCTCCTTTTTTGCTCATCCAAGACACAATCACTCGGGTGATAAATACAGAGGAGAAGAAAGAAGAAGCGATACCAATCATCAATACGATAGCAAAGCCTTTTACCGGTCCTTGACCCAAAGCAAATAAGATAGCTCCTGTAAGGAAAGTAGTCACATTAGAATCGAGAATCGCTGAAAATGCTTTGTCATAGCCTGCACTGATGGCGGACATCAAACCAACTCCATTTCGAAGTTCCTCCTTGATACGCTCGAAAATTAAGACGTTCGCATCAATGGACATACCTATGGTCAATACGATACCTGCAATACCCGGCAAGGTCAAAGCAGTGCCCAGCTGCGCGAGAATACCTAGGATAAAGAATATATTGAAAATCAGTGCTGCGATAGCAACAAAACCACCTTTAGCATAGTATGCTACCATGAACAAAACCACAATGAGCAAACCTGCAACCATGGAAATCAATCCTTGATTTAGTGCTTCTTTACCCAATGTTGGGCCTATGATACTTTCTTCTACAATTTGCGTAGGAGCTGGAAGAGAACCTGATTTAAGGATGTTTGCCAAATCTTGTGCCTCTTGAAGGGAGAAGTTACCTGCAATTTCAGACTGTCCTGATGGAATCTCACCATTTACTACCGGTGCAGTATAAACATAGTCGTCAAGAACTACAGCGATTCTTCTACCGATGTTCTCAGCAGTAAGTTTTCTCCATTTTCTGGCACCATCAGCATTCATCTGCATGGATACAGCAGGTCTAGAAGTTTGATCCAAGGTCTGACGAGCGTCAGTTACTACATCACCTTCCAAAGGCGCTTCGTCAGTTCCTCTTACAGCTTTAATTGCATAAAGTTCTAAAGTTTCAGTTCCATCTTCTGCTACGAATGGCTTTACACCCCACAGCAATTTGATATCTCTTGGCAACAAGGATTTGTAATCCTCATTCTTCAGAATACGATTGATCGCCATGGTATCGCGAAGTTCGTATGCCAAACCATAATTAGGCTTAAGCAGGCTAAATAATGGTGAAACACTATTGTTGCCTTGATTTGCAGGATCGATCTCGGCGAGCTGTCTCTCAAGCGCATTTTTCAGAGAATCCTCTCCAGTAAGGTTTTCTGTAGATACTGTATCGGCTGCTGCAGGCTGGGCTGATTTGTTCGCAGCTACCCATGCACTGTTTACTCCTTCTAATGCAGCTCCGATTTCATTGGTCTCCGCTACTTCCCAGAATTGTAGCTTTGCCACACCCTGAAGAAGGTTTCTAACTCTTTCTTGGTTATCAACGCCAGGCAATTCGATCTGAATGCGACCAGAACCCTGAATCCTCTGGATGTTAGGCTGAGATGTACCAAATCTATCGATACGAGTTCTTAGGATATTGAAAGAACGCTCGATTGCATTTTCAATCTCATTATCTATGATCTCAAGGATTTCCGAATCCGAAGATTCCAAAGAAATACGACCTCTATTAGCTGCTGTCGCAAAAATTTCACTTAGCTTTTGATTTGGGCTATTTCGCTGCCACGCAGTATAAAATAGATCCACATATTTTGAAGAAGAAGTTTTAGCTTCTTCGCGAGCTTCCTCCACAGATTTGTTGAAAGCAACATCTTTTGGGTTACCTGCAAGTCCTTTTACAATTTCAACCGGGGAAACTGCCAATGTAACGTGCATTCCTCCTTGAAGGTCAAGGCCTAATCCTAATTCCGTTTCTTTTACCTCTTGGAAAGTATAGTCAGCTCCTAGAAAGTTATACACCGGAGCTCTCCAGATAGAATCAAGATAGCTTTGTCTTTTGGAAAAATCCACAGTACCAGACGCGTCAGTTGCGTATTCCTGGGCCTTCTGCTGGATATTGTTCGATACAAATGTGAATGACAGATAGTACAAGCATAATGCTGTAACAATCACTGTCAAAAACACAATGACACCTTTGTTTTGCATGAGAAATATAAATTAGTAATTGATTGTAAATACAGATTAGTAGCTATCCTGCTTGGCAGGTAGCTGGATTTCACCAGAAATAGAGAGAAACTTAGGGCCCTTTGGTGGATATTATTCGCTCAAAAAGTATTTGTACGAGCTGGTTGGGCTGAAATGACGAAGTTGATTCAGTAAGGAATGTAGAACCTTCAAATCTTACTATATCATGAATAAGGTAGAGAATACTGTGCGATACATTGACCACAAAGGGTACTACTGCATCTACTGCTACATTTAAAAAAGTCTGATCCTGATCATTTGAAGAAGCTTTTTCTTGATTTTCGACTTTAGCAACCTCACATGATTCAGGTATATACTCTACGCTGGAAATAAACAAACATAATAGCAATGCGAGCATCACCGTAAGGCGTTGCTGGAATAAGTTGCTATTTCTATTCGTTGTTTTCATTCGGCGCAAATATAGCCAATTATTTAGAAGGAATGTTTCTCATCCGAGAATTTCTGACAGTAGAGAGCAAAATCAGAATAATCTATTAAACACCAACCAGTTAACGAAATTAAAGAGCAGTATTTCAGACCGATCTTACACGCAAATAGGTGCGAATGACTTCTAGTGCCTTATCGAAATTATGATTATTTGGCACGATCAAATCCGCGTCATTCATAAACGGCTTGATGTATTTCTCATAAGTTGGCATCACATGCTGTTCATAGCGATACAGAACATCATCCAAATCATAACCTCGCTCGACCTTATCTCTGATTATTCTACGCTTCAGCTTAATATGATCTTTGGCATCGATAAAAACTTTCAAATCGAGCAAACTTGCCAACTCTGGATAGTAAAGCACGAAAATTCCTTCAACTACCACAACAGGTGCAGAAGTAAAAGTCAACATTTTAGGGGTTTTTGCTGAGTTATTGAAAGTATATTCTTCACGCTTCACAGTCTCTCCTGCCTGGATTTTACGGATATCAGAAGCATATTCCTCAAAATCTATACTCTCTGGCCTGTCGAAATTATGTACTCCATGATCATCAATCGGCTGCAATTCTCTTGGCTTATAGTAATTATCCTGAGAAATCAGGCAAACCTCACCTTCTTCGAAAGAACTCAGCAATCGCTCTAAAAATAGTGTTTTACCTGATGCAGAGCCACCTGTGATGCCTACGATGAATGGTTTTTTCATAGGGCAAAGTTAAAGTGATTTTCGGCTTTTCACAGAATTATATATGGCTCAAAAAGGCGATAAGGTCATTCACTGCTTTTCCTCTATGTGAGATCTGATTTTTTTCAGCCATACTCAATTCCGCAAATGATTTGGAATAGCCTTTTGGAACGAAGACTGGATCGTAACCAAATCCTCCCTTGCCAGTTCGGTTTTTCAATATTTCCCCTTCAGCAATTCCTTCAAACTTGAACTCGTCATCACCTAACAAAAGAGCGATGACGGTTTTAAATCGTGCTGAACGGAGGGATGAATTTTCTAAATTTTTGAGCAAGAGGTCTATGTTTCGCTCATCACTCCTTGGTTCGCCGGCGTATCTTCCGGAATAAACTCCTGGCTCTCCTTGCAGCGCATCTACTTCTAGACCCGTATCATCAGCAAAGCAATCCACTCCGAAATGTTCTTTCACATACCTGGCTTTTTGAAAAGCATTGTGCTCAAGTGTGTCACCTGTCTCGGGAAGCTCATCCGAGCATCCAATATCTTTCAGAGAAACAATTTCAAAACTATCCCCGAGAGCAGCTTTTACCTCTTCGATTTTCTTGGGATTGTTGGTAGCAAAGCAAATTTTCATGTGTTTATGAGTTAAAACTTTTAGTTCTTTTAAAGAAATAGTCAAGTGAGTTTACAGAGGTTTTTAATTATCCTCTTGTGTGGCACTTTAGTCTAGTTTTCTTTGTCCTTTTGGCTTGGCCCAAAAGAACCAAAAGGCCAAGACGCCAGCAAAGCTTCAGCGCGCAGACCAGCCGCCTGGCTCGCTGCTGCGTCACCCCAGCGCGCCCTAACTCACAAACAAATCTGCTGATGCGGTATTTGCTGGGATATAATTATCCGCCTGTGTGTCGTCCGCCGTCATTCTCGATTACATGTGTTTATAATTGTTTTTTAATGGTCAGATAGCCTGTCCCAAACTTGATTAGGGAGAATCTCACATTAGGTAGGATGCTCTTTCCATGTGTCACTTGCGTCATGCCCGCCTGTCCGGTAGGCAGGCTCTATTTCATCCTTCAAAAATAGGCTTTAATGCAGCGTAGAACTATTCCTTAGACAAAAATTCAATCCAATTTAGACTTGCTCGGTTAAGCTTTTGTAAAACCTCCTTAGTCCTTGTGAATAAAAAAAGAGAATCACGTAATTTCGAATTTCACATTTAGCTCGGACTCATGAAGAAAATCACCATTTATTGCGGATCTAGAAAAGGAAAAAGTACTGTCTATGAAGCGGGTGCGCGATCATTGGCTCAGGAAATGATCAAACGCGATCATTCGCTGGTTTATGGAGCAGGGAGAGTTGGGTTGATGGGGGTGATTGCGGACGAAATGCTAGGAGCAGGGAAGGAAGTCTTGGGAATAATCCCTCAAAAATTGGTAGATAGGGAAGTGGCTCACCGCGGATGTACAGAACTAATCATAGTAGAGACTATGCGTGATCGTAAATGGCTGATGGCGGAGCGAGGAGATGGTTTCATTGCAATGCCTGGAGGAATTGGGACGTTGGAAGAGCTTTTTGAGATCATGACACTAAACCAACTTCATTATATCCAAAAGCCACTGGCCTTATATAATGTAAATGGCTACTATGACAAACTGATTGAATTTTTAAATCATGTAATGGAGCAAGGATTCATGTATCCAGAGCAGGAGGAATTACTGATTGTCTCAGATGATCCGGCAGACCTGTTGGATCAAATGGCAGCCTATGAGCCAAAAAGACCTGCGGATTGGTGAAATGATGGGTGTCTGGTGTCAGATGGCTGACGCAACGAGCTTGTAAGAGTTCGACCAATTTCCACCATGATTTCGTCACTTAGTAGCCATTTCTATTATTGTAAAATTTGAAAAACCGGTAACCTGACATCAAACAATTAGCTTAATTTAAAATCATCCTATAAGGATAATTTCTTATTTTTGCGCAGCAATGATCCAGAAACTCTTTCCGTTAGACAAAAACTACATCCTTCGACAGGCACAATCGGTGCTTGAAGAGGAACTAATTGATCGTATGGTTTTTGAATTGAAGCGTTCCTATACTTCCTTGTATAATCCGCTTCAACTTATGGATGAGACATATGCCCAGATCCTCGATACGTTTGAGTTTCCCAGAGAGCGAGTACGGCTTATCTATCGCCAACTTTGTGGGATTTATCGCTACAAACACGGGGATAATCAGCTTGAAATGCTTTTTGATGGGAGAACCCACCTAGAGAAATTTCAGGAAGATTGGTGTGCTGCTTTTATAGTCTATGTAAGTCAACTAGGCATTTATGAGCAATATGTGAAAACGATGCTGAGAATGACTTTACTTTTTGACACCGAATCACGTGCAGAATGGGCGGAAAATCACTGCAAAGCATTTATCAATTCTTACTTTGAATTGAAAGTGATAAAAAGACAAGGGGAGCTTCGATTAAAAGTAGGCTGATCTCGATTTTTTCTCTCGCCATCTATTTTTTTGAGACTACAGTCTTTTTAAACTGTAGGAATACCAAATCCCTGATTTGTAACTAGTAGCTATTTAAGCTGCTGATTTTAGGTAGTGAATCCTATCTGTTGGCCAAATTCAAAGAGTTAACAAATACCACGACTTACATCATATTCTATTTAAGTTTGTAAAATGATCATCAAAACTGCACTTCATCCTAGAAATGCCCACCGTGGACGATACGATTTCCCGAGCCTGATTAGCTCTCAACCTGAATTGGGAGAGTTTGTTTCTGAAAATAAGTACGGTGATCTCAGCATTGATTTCGCAGACCCAAAAGCTGTTAAGGAACTGAATAGAGCTTTGCTTAAGCATTTTTATAAGATTGCTCAATGGGATATTCCTGCTGGATACCTCTGCCCACCGATTCCTGGAAGAGCTGATTACATACATTACCTAGCAGATTTGCTTGCGCAAAGCAATGGAGGAAAGTTGCCACATAGTGATGAAATTAAGGTTTTGGACATAGGAACAGGAGCGAACTGCATCTATCCAATACTGGGAAATTCTATTTACAATTGGAGTTTTATTGCTTCCGAGATAGACCCAACAGCCATAGATTCCGCACAGGATAATTTGTATGCAAATCCCAAATTTCAGGGTAAAGTCACATTACGTCTTCAGGAAAACCCCAAGGAAATATTAGCTGGAATCATCAAGTCAAGCGACGTATTCGATCTCGTGATTTGCAATCCTCCGTTTCATGAATCCCTGGCTGCTGCAGAAGCTGGTAGTATCAGAAAAGTAAAAAACCTCAAAGGCAAAGTGGGTATGAAGGTCACCTTGAATTTTGGTGGAAAGAACAACGAACTCTGGTGCGAAGGAGGAGAGTTGGCATTTATCCAAAAAATGATCCGGGAAAGTATGATCTTCAAATTCAATTGCTTTTGGTCTACCTCAATTGTTTCCAAGGAAGAGCATCTTAAAGAGTTTATGTTAGCTTTGAAAAAAGCCAGAGTTGCTGATCGAAAGATTATTGAAATGACCCAAGGAAATAAAAAAAGTAGATTTATCGCTTGGACGTTTCTGAACCCGGAACAACAAGATAACTGGAGAAAAATGAGGTGGGTAAAAATTTAAAATGAACGAATTTTGAATTTAAAATTACGGAATGTCATATAAAAAAATAGGCGGTTTGAAAACATTCAAACCGCCTATTTTTAACACGTATTACTTGAAGAGATTAGACTTCAAACTCTTGAATTCGGCTCTAAAACTCTTGGTTCTTGGCTCTTAATTCTTGGTTCTACAAATCAAGCATTCAAAGTACTTTCCACGCTGATTTCTAGATCCAAAACCTTAGAAATGGGACAGTTTTCCTCAGCATCTTTTACCAGCTCGTCAAATTTGTCCTGAGCAATTCCTTCAACTTTTGCCTTAAGCACCAAATGTGATTTTTTCAATGTGCCTTCCTCAAAAGTGATATTTGCAGTCACATTAAGTTCATCAGCTGTGTAGCCTGCCTCTTGTAAATTGAAACTCAATTTCATTGCAAAGCATCCTGAATGCGCCGCAGCAATTAATTCTTCAGGATTGGTGCCAACTCCACTTTCAAATCTGGATCCAAACGAATATTGGGTTTTGTCCAAAACGGTGCTTTGTGTAGTCAGATGTCCTTTACCATCTTTGCCTGTTCCTTGCCATACGGCGGTTGCTTTTCTGATCATGGTTAAACTATTTTAGGGTTAAAAGTTATAGCAATGAAAGGTAAATTCTATTTCGAAAGTTCATTGAAGATCCGTAAAATCTCATTTTTCCATCTCTACTAATGTCGGAGTTTGAGGAGGGCTTTTATGGACTTTCTTTCCTGACAATTGTTCAAAAACCTCGAGATACTGATCTGTGACGTAGTCCCAATTATATCGCTGAATCAATCCTTCACGGGCAGTTTCTCTGAAATAGGCCATTCTTTCCTGACTACTTTCAGCGGCCTCCACGATGTCCTTCACCGACTCGATAGACTTTTTGAAATACCAGCCATGCTTGCCGTTTTGAAGCATTTCTCGGTTGAAAGGTGTGTCCAGAGCCAAAATCGAGCAGCCATAACCCAAAGCCTTCAGCATGGCCGGATTGGTTCCGCCATATTCATGCCCATGGAAATAGACATAGCAGTGAGAGTACCAAGCTGCCAGTTCATTGGGATCAGTGATATAGCCCAAAAACATTACCCTATCATCTTCTATTTTCTTAAGTATAGTGGCATAATCATCATCAAAAGGAACATCTCCGACGATGACTAGCTTACGCTGGCTATCAGATTTCAAGAATCCCTCAATAATCAGATCGGCATTATTATCAGGAATCAGTCTTCCGACAATAAGAAAATAATCATGCGATTTAAAGCCCCATTTCTCGATGGGGCTAACATCTACATCAGCACGGGGATTTGCGCCGTAAGCAATGACTTTCGAATCTGCATTGAACAATTCCTTATACACACGATGCATTTCATCGGAATCGTTGATCAGCTGATCATAATATTTAGTCGCCATTTTAGAAGCCCAGAAAAAGTATTTTGAAGCAATGCCATGCCATTTAGGCCTCAGCCATTCCAGACCATCGACATTGATAACTGTTTTCTTTCTAAAAAATCTTGCTATCAATCCGAAGGGACCATTTGCAGAGTTTACCACCAAAATCACATCTATGTCCGAAAAACAAGCATGCATCATGGAAAAAAAACTATGTGAAAGCTGTGTGAGTTTTTTTGATTCTATGGCGGGTGTATAAATGCATTCAATGCCATTCACATAGCGAGGCTTTTGAGGAAAAAGAGCCCTGTGGTTATAAACACGGACATGTACACCTTTTTTCACCAAGCGTTCTCCCAGTTCACGAATCATTGTATCATAACCTCCATAGACGTATGGATACCCTTTTGCACCCATTATGGCTACCTTTAATTTCTTTTTAGCTGCTGCCATAAATGATTTTTAATATTTTCCCTAAAACTCTCCAAACTGAAATGCTCCAGTACATATTGCCTACCGGCTTCGCCAAAGTTGTCTCGAAGCTCTGGGTTCAAAATTAACTTAATTAACGCATTTACTCCTTGTTCCAGATCGTTAATTGGAATTAAATATCCAGTTTGACCTTCCAATACCATTTCAGAGGCACCCCCAGATAGAGTCGCCACCACAGGACATGATGCGGCCATTGCCTCTAATATTACTGTAGGCAATGAGTCTGGAAGGATGGAAGGCAGCATAAAAACATCTGTCATTTTGAGTATAGATGAGATATCCTCTCTAAAACCAAGATTAGTAACACAATCTTCAAGCCGATTTTTACTGATAAAATCTTGGATTTCCGCTTCAATGCTTTCATAGCCTGGAAAGGGATCGCCTACGAGCAAAAAATGACACTGTGGATAAGTAGCTGTGATACGTTTCGCCAGTTCAAGAAAGAATAGCTGCCCTTTTCCTGGATTGATCCTACCCACCATAGTTATAATAATTTTGTCAGCACCTATACCTAGATCCAGAGGATTATTTTCCTCTTTACGAAGAAATTCGTCATACGGAATACCATTGTGTATAATTGTGGGCTTGGATTTCTCTAGCCGATCTTTCCAGTGTTCTCCTACTGCTTTCGATACCACAATTGGTGATGGCGTGGTTCTGTCCAATAACCGCCCTAAAAGTTTTATTAAAGGAGGGGGGCCGAGGAGTATTTCATGGATATGCCATACATGTGGTAATTTATTCCACTTTGCCCATTGTGCACCCACCAGTACAGCCAAGGTATTGGAATAAACCAGTTCAAACTTATATTCTCGGTGCAGTTTATCCAGAAACTTATAGGCCTGGTAATTTTTCCTTAACCTGTTTAAAATGCCGGAAAAGGTCACATACTTTCTACGTAAAATCCCCAGATTCTGAATCTTCACAGCAATTCCAAGTTCCAAAAAATGAGTTTCTAGCGGACCTGGCTCGGACATGACCACTACGGGAGTAAGTCCAGCCTCTTTGTAAGTTTTTACTACTTCTATCAGAATTCTGGAAGAACCATACCGGTCTGACGAACTATTAAGAAAAAGTACTGTCAATTGGATCGCGATTGTTAATGCCTCAGGATTACATCATGAAATCCCTCTATAAATTTCTGGGCCGAAAATTTCTGGGATTGCACTTTTCCATTTTCTATCATGGTTGCAACCTGACGATTATCAGCGCTCAAAAGTATCATTTTTTCTGTCAAATCTTGCTGATCCCCAGTTTTGAAAGAAAGTCCAGCTTCCTCGGCAACTTCCATCAAAGCCGGCTGATCTGAATGGATCACCGGCACACCAAATGCCATCGCTTCTACGATAGGAATTCCGAACCCTTCATTTTCAGAGGGGAAAATATACCCATACGCGCCTTCATATAAGGCTTTTACCTGCGCGTCACTTATATAACCAGGCAAAATGATTTTATCATTGAGCTGAAGCTCAGAAACCAGTCTATCAACCACGGGTTTATCATTCATCTGAACACTTTGCCCAGCACCTCCTGCCAATACTAACTTAAATTCGGAGTTAGTTTTTTTCAAAAAATCCGCAAAAGCCCGAATGAGTAAAGGCAGATTTTTTCGTTTATCAAAAGTACCAATATGAAGAAAATACTGATGTTTTAGAAGTCCGTGATTTTCCAAAAATGTAGTATCAACCCCTTCAAGCAGCTTTTTTGGAGCTTGGTGGATTACAGTCATCGGATATATTCTCTTCAGGTATTTGTAAAGGGATTTTCGGGAATACTCGGTAGTGGTAATGATTTCGGTATCTTCCTTTAGGCCTTTTTTGATCAGGCTGAGAAAGTACTTTCTCCACCACTTGGGATAATTCTGTGGCATTTGCCAGAAGAATGCATCATGTATGACAGTCAGCCTGCGACAACGTAAACTCGCTGCTGGAGAAACAAAATCAGGACAAATCAAGACATCCGGCTGATGTTTTTTTACCAAATCAGGCAACTGAAACTCCTTCCACCGAAAATAATCCAGGTGATAATTCAATCGTTGGATTTTGGATTGCGGCACTTTGTAAGACTGGTCGGCACTTTGGGTTTCAGGATCGTGTGAGAAAACCCATTCAATATCAGGATGTGGATAGGTCAATGCTGCATTTGCCAGCTCCGTCATATAGGTTTTTATACCAGTGGTGGCGACATTGAGATATTGTAGATCGAGGAGTACTTTCAAAATTCAGTCTTTACTTCAAAGATATGAGGTTTCACTTCTTCTCCTAAAAAACCTTGCCAAGTCTTGAAAGAAGGATTTTATAAAAAATAGGTGATTAAATCAATAGTGAGGATCTTCAATGCCCCATGCAGTTTTCTTCTTTAAACGGACTATCACTTCCAAGTCATCGGCAAAAATATTAGTCATATTGCCAATTTTGGAAAGTAATTTAAACATAAGGTAGGGAGGCTTGAGGTCATAGACCTTGTATTTGTACGGATTCACTTCCACGTCAAAGTCCGGAGACAGGGCTTTAAAATACTTTTTAATTTCATTTGCTGAATATTCCTTCCAGTGATGGCCATAAGTTACTTTAGAGAAAATATCATCTACCGTAATCCCTATTGATTTTAATCCTATGGAATTTTTTATAGCCCGTACATAATTTGGCAGGGCAAAGGCATTTGGTGTAGAAATATAGATTAATCCTCCAGGCTTTAAAATTTGATAGATTTGCTTCCAGAATTGGATGGGATTAAAGGTGATATGTTCCAGAATCTCCGTAAACACCACTAGATCATATTTGTCTTGCACATCCCGAAAGGGCTTAAGTCTTGAAATATCATTTTCTATGATCGCATTCAACCCATATCTTTCTGCTCTTTCTTTCACAAAATCAAGCTGCCAAAATTCATCTACATCCATGGCATCAATCGTATAGGAGCGATTTGCAAGAAGGAGCGAGGTGTGGAGGTAATGGCTTCCTATTTCCAATACATTAAGGCTAGCCGAGGAATTTGGCATTCTATGAGCGAGAGAATCCAAGAATTGATCAAATCTTTTGAATCTGTTTTTATGAAATTCAAAGTATTCCAAGTCATTGGAGCCTGGCTTTGATTTTTCACGTAGTTCACTTTCCAGTGATTTAAAGTATTCCATTATGCGTCTTTCCTAAAATAGAAACAAGCTTGATCCCCAATCCTATTCGCATTGTATTGAGTCGCCATTTCTTTAAAATTGATTAAGTCATCTTTACTAAATTCTTCTTCGACTCTAGCCCCCATGTAAGGTTTCCCTCTTTTATAGAGCTCAGTTCCCCAAAATTGGCTATCCAAACTATCAAAAGAAATATTAAAAAGATCGAGTTCAAATCTCTCAGCCAGTACCTTCATGGATTTTGTGTGAGGGATAAACAAATGTCGGGGAGCATCTAACTGAAACCAAAATTCCCTTTCTTCCAGCCACACTTTTCCATCCGTAACGGGAACTCGAATCAAAGCTTCACCACCAGGATTTAATATTTGAACAAGCTTTTTAAAAAGTTCATTTGGATGAGGAATATGCTCAAAGGAATGATGGAACATGACTAAATCATACTTCTCTTCAATTTCAAAAAAATCTACTTTTCTTAATGAAAACCCTTCTGAATTAGTTGTTTTAGCCAGAAACGGATCATAACCATGAAGAGAATTGAATCCACAGTAGGATAGTTCTGCTAAAAGCTGCCCATTGCCACAGCCAATATCCGCAATCTTACTTTGCTTATTAGCTTTTAACTGAGAAAGCCAGTCAAAATAATTCGGAGACCTCAAAGAAATTCCCAATTTAAATGCGTCATACCGCAGTTTTTTCAATGCTTGGGACAGAGGATTACTCTTCACGTACTCGCCAAAGGAATAATAGTTGGCTGGGTAATATTTTCCCAGATCTTCAGGAATACTCTTCAGGAATAGGCCTTTGCAAGAATTACATTCCAAGTATTCGAAGGTATCATTGAGACCAAACATTCTCTCTTTCGCTTGGAAAGACATTAATTGAGTTGATCCACATACTTCACAGTTATTCATCGAGCAATATTGAGGCAAATCGAAACCACAAAACTATAACTTAAAAATTGCCAATTGCACAAGGTATTAGATAATCCTCCACTAACTTTCTGAAGTGATGAACTGATCACCTAAGTTCTATTTTTTGCATACGATCCACTGATTTACCTGAAATGCATTCTGGACTAATCTGTTCAATTTATTCTTTAAAGGCATTTTATAGCTGATAAGATTAATAAGTTTCTCCCCGAAATTGTGGGTATAATGATCAATTACCTTCAATTCTTGTTCTTCGCATAGATTTCTTAGCAAATTTTTAGGGAATATAAAGGTGTGTTCAAGTCCATCGATCACATCTGGAACATTCATTCTTAGTAATTTCGACCAGCGATGAAAGCGGTATAGGTTGCTGGACATATTTGGGGTCCCTATTGCCAGATATCCTCCTGGCTTTAGGATTCGCTTCATTTCTAAGATATAAGCTTTAGGGTCTAGTACATGTTCAATCACATGAGAAATATGGATAAAATCAAAATAGTTATCTGAATAGCTAGCATCCCAAATATCTCCCTGAAATGTCTCTACGGCAAAATGATCCCTTACAAATTGCAAAGCGCCAGTATCAAATTCTGTTGCATAAAGCTTACACTTTAGCTGATTGGCATAAGCCAAACCCATACCCATTCCACAACCAATGTCTAAGAATTTGGATCCACTTGCCAAGTTAGTTAGAAATCTAGATTCCGTTTTTATTTCGTAATCTTTTAGACCTGCAATACGGTTAAAATGAGTTAGAATAAGGTTTTTATAATCAACCGCCTCATAATGATCTTTTTCATAATAATTGGTGTAATAGTCAGCCAATTCCTGACTATCTGCCATCGGATTGGCAAAAACCAATTTGCATTTCAAACATTGAACTCTCGATATATGGGGTCCTTTTCTTTGCGTATCTATCGCAAATCCCTTGAGGCGTTCAGATCCGCAGATTGGACAGTTTCTATATAAGATCATAAAATTAAATTACTATTTCATTGCTATTGCCCTCCAGTTGGATTCTAGAATATTCGCGCACACTCAGACCAACCATCCACCAGGAAATCCATGAAACGTAAGTGTAGATTTCTACATTGGCGGTAAATAATGGAAGCAATAATCCTGCTTTCACAGTTCCTGCTACAAAGGCCATCCTCGCTAGATTCAGGTTGTCTGAATTTTTGAACACAAAGATGGAATTGCGAATACCTGAGAAGAGTGTGCCAATGTATAGGATCATTCCTATCCAGCCTAATTGTACCCCGTAGATCAAAAACTGATTTTCGCCACCTACACGCAGTTCATCGGTCACACTGCCAAAATTACCACTCATAGCCAGACCGATTCCCAGTGGATTGGCAATCATGGAATCCAATGCCATCACCCACTCTACCACATGCCCTATACTAGATGTATCAGCAAGAGTAAGTGTATCCACAACAAAGAAATAAAAGTCCTCCGAAGCAAAGATGAGCACATAAACCACAAACAACAACAAACTTAAGAAGCCAAAGCCAATCAATTTATACAACTTAAAAACCAAGGCAATAAAAAATATCATAAGGAAAAACGCCACAAATGAAGCTCTGGAAGAAGCAAAGACAAGGCTTCCGATACAGCACAGCATCACCAACAGATACTTCCATTGATGTGCCCTCTCTGTAGTCAAAAACCAAATAAGTCCAGCTGAAAACCCCATCAATACTGAGCTAGCCAGCTCAAGTGGGTCAGAGAAGAAACTGCCCAGTCGTTTCATGGCGGCAGTGGTCTCAAAAGTCCACGTTAAGTTATAGTTCCCCTGCGGCTCAATATTATTGATCACCTCATTGAATAAGGCATAGCCTGTAAATTGCTGTAAGTGGGCATTAAGGAGGTAATGCTCCACCAAATTCACCAGAAACGCGCTGATAGCTATTACAAATATGATCTGAAATAGGCGCTTCAGCTCGAAGTCACCAAACTGTGTGTTTCTGCCCAGTAAATAAACCAAGCTAGGGATCAATATACTCTTGAAGTATAATGCTTTGTTGATAAAACTTGCCTGACCTATAGGAAGAAAAAGAAATAGCACTGATAAGCCTATAAAAGCCAACATAAACCAATCGGTGGATTGAAGGCGAAATGGATAGTTAACCAGTTTTTTTTGGTAAATAACAAAAACCAAACCTGCAATAAGCACTATTACTTCTTTGCTGACCTGAAATAAACTGACAATAAGCGGTGATCTGGTAGCCAAAAAGGCCACACTGAGCGAAGTGATATAAAATGGGAGAAAAGCCGCTAAGAAGAAGACAAAATAGGTCCATTTTCCTTTGAAAACCATTTGCTGAACTGTCCAGAAAAATCCAGCAGCTACAGAAAATGCAATCATTAGGAAAAAGATCAATGCCATAGTTCTGCTTTTTGGAGGGGTAAGGTCCAGCCATCTTTGATTCCTCTGGCTACTGCTTTCAGCTTTTGAAATCTGCCTCTGACACAAAAATAGCCCATCCAAAGGGAAAATCGGGCAAGATGATAGGATGCAGCAACTAGTACCTGTGGTGCACTAGCCTGGCTTCGAATCAGGTAAAATTGATTCCGAACATGGTAGTAAAATACAGTAGAGCTCAAAGTTCCTTCGGCGTGTTTTTTCTTGGAAGATGCCCCAGCTTCATGATAAATCATGGCATCAGCTGCCAATTCAATTTCAAAACCCTTTTCCCGAAAGCGTAAAGACCATTCTACGTCTTCGAAATAGGCGAAGTATCCCTCATTAAGTAAGCCTGCATCAAGTAGGGCTTTTCTAGCTATCAGCATGCAGCAGCCAGTAGCCCAATCCAATTTTTGGTCCTCTGCCAGATATTCTTTAGCGTATTTTCTATCTCCACGCGTGATAGCCCTGCAAAACAATTTATTCCACTGCCCACCGGCACTCCATATTTTTTTCCTATCATTCAGGAAGAAAATTAACGGCTGTACTACTCCAAGCAGAGGATTTCCCTTGAATTTTCGAATCATCTGACCCAAAAAATCCGGTTCCACCAGCGTATCATTATTCAGCAACATCACATGGGAATACCCATCTTCCAAAGCTTTCCTGATACCCACATTGTTCCCTCCAGCAAATCCTAAGTTGGATTTATTTTGGATTAAATCAATTTCAGGGAATTCAGCTTTCAATCTTCGCCCTTCCTGATTTTCGGAAGCATTATCTGCTAAAATGATTTTGAAGTCTGGGAATTCGACCATTCTGAGTGACCTGAGGCAATCAGCAGTGAAAGCATACCCATTCCAATTCACCAGAATAATCGCGACAGATGGATCAGGAGTAAAAACCATGGAAAAGTTTACGATTTCGCTTATACAAAAGTACCATGCAGATAATATAGGCTACAACTTCCGTGGAAAGAATACCCAAACAAAGTCCAATGCCTTGATAAAGATACGTAAGAATAGAGGTCACGATGATCATGTAAAGGCACATCATCCAGCTGGCTTTAAATAGCAGTTGCTTTAAATCTGCCACCAGCATCATGGTAATATTCGGGATGTTTAGACATGAAAGGAATAAAAGGGGAGACAAAAGCTGCAAGTACGTGACCGATTCACTTAATTCCGATCTGGATAACACGCGAATTACCCACGGCGCTGTGAGATAAGCTAAGGTCGCTATCACCGCTCCACCAAGTAGGACTCTGATATATACTAGTCTCAAAAACCTATGGAAAGAGCGGTCATCTTTTTTATAAAGTTTGGAGGCATTCGGAAATATCGCTTGAATAATCATTGCGGGGAAAAGTCGCAATACCATCACCACCCGCTCGGCCAGGCTGTACATACCTAATGTCTCTGCCCCGGCAAAAAAGCTAAAAATAATTAGCCCTCCATTGACAGATATAAAACCCGTGAGGTTACTGAAGAATAATAATATATTCTCTCTCAAACTTGCCCAAATCGCTGAAAATTGCGGCCTGTAGAATCGAATCTGCAAGAAGGTGTGAATATAAGTGAGCAAGAACAGGTTGATAAGCAACCCGGAAAATCCCATCATAAAATTTACCCATTTGCTCAGTTCGGGACTGTGGATAAACAATAAAATGCCCATCAGGAAAAGTAATTTGCTGAATATGTTGGCAATGCTGATGAGTTTCATTTTCTCCATCCCTTGGAAAAACCAAAGTGGTAATGTGGCCTCAGAAAACAGCAGCAGCACGGAATAAACTAGAATCAGCGCATACTCCTTGAAAAGATTTAGTCCAAACACCCCTACCAGAATCATAAAAGTGGCTAGAAAGGCAAGCAGAAGTTTGGCAGAAAAAATATTAGAGAGAAGGTGGGAAAGTGCGGTCTTATCATTCTGGTTGACAGCAACCTCTCGTGGTGCACTTAGATTGTAGCCAAATCCCACCATGATATTCAGCAAGATTATAACAGAAAGTGCCAGATTAACCAGTCCAAATTGATCTACTCCGATTCCCTGGATCAGCAGAGGCATAGAAATGATGGAAATCAACACATTGGATGACTGAATAATCGCCAGAAACAAAAAATTCTGAATTGATTTATTCTTGATAATGTCGCTGATAGGAATAAGGCCGAGTTTCTCTAGCATGCCAGCTTATAGTTTAGCTTTCCTGCACATGCTTCTGATATAATCGGCGGAAATAAAGTGCGAATAGTGTAAGTAAGCCTACGATTATACATCCCAAAACCATTCCTTTCACTAAACGGATTTCAGATCTTTCAAGAGGAAACCTTGGTGAATCGATGATCTGAATCAGGGGAGAATTATTCCGGTGATTGACTTTGGCTATTTCCAAATTTTTGACCACTTCTTCATATACTGCACCTGTAGCCTGCACATCAATCTGCCTCTTTCGAGAATCTATTGTGGCTGACGAAAGTAGGGGATTTGCATTGGGAACCCGATCAGTTGCTGAGGCAAAAGCTCCAATGCTTTCATCCAATAGCTTGCGAACACTATCTGCCTGAGATTGTAGGATAGCCAGATTTTCGCTGGTCTTTTTTGTCTTAGTTTCTAAGTAAAATTCATTTACGTTTTCCACCAAGTGCTCATTGAATGCTTTAGCGTAAGCTTCGTCTTTTGATAGAACAGATACTTGAATTATTGTCAACTTCCTGTCTGGTTTAGCCACAGATAGTTGATTTTCGCGTATGAGTTTGGCGACTTCTTTGACCACAGAATCCTGGGATACGGTAAAGCTTTCTCTGGGAATGGAGAAATCCATTGCTTCAATATCCACTTTCGAGGACCATTTTCTATCAATCTTTTCAAATTCAATAAAGCGGTCTATCAAAAGTTGATCCTCATCAAAAGGACTCAACAAAGCCTCATCAAGCATGCGGTCAGACCGGTAGAGCTCCATGATATTGTCACCTTGAAAAAGTCCACTGGTTCCACCCATTGAGCCCAGATTTACACCTACCAATGAAGCTAAGCCTGACATTTGCCCCATACCTCCTGAATCTCCATCTTCCAGTACAAAAGAAGTAGTAGCAATGAAAATGGGTTTTTTAAAGATTGAAACCAAAGCTCCTAAACCTATGCCCAGCAAGCCGGCTAGAAGCAGAATTTTCCATTTGGAAATGAAATAAGCAATCCAACCAGAGAAGGTTTGAATGACTTCTTTGATCGTAAATTGATTATCCGTAAAGTGCTTTGATCCAGCCATTACTGCCAGTTGATTTGTGAGATAACTAAACCCAAAGTCGCCAATCCGGTAGTTATTCCTACCACCTCACCTAAACGTAGCGGTACTCTCGGCCCTTTAGTTGGTACTATGACTTCAGCTCCAGGCTCTACCGGAGGATAATTTCTGATGCCTAGAAATCCTTTAGTTCGTTTTACCGCCCCATTAGCATAGACTACATAAGTTTGCTTTCTATTAGCTCTACGCTCAAAACCACCTGCACCATTGATATAGTATCTCAAACTGCGTCCCGACTCATGTCTAAGGGTAGTAGGATAAACGACATCTCCTCTCATTCTCACGGTTTGAAATAACTTGGGAACTGAAAGGATATCCCCTTCTTCCAGCAGGAGATCATCTTCAGAGCCAGGGTTTTTCAGAATTTCTACCAAGTCAATCGCAACAGCCTCTGTTTCTTTTAGCTTCACTGCAAATCCAGGTGTTTCAGAGGCTATTTGATCCAAAGACTCTTTTTTGGTTTGTGCCAATTGATTATCTACTGCAGATACAGCTTGTGGAAAGTCAGTTAATAAGCGCTGAAGTAAGTCAGCTTGTGCCTCTGAATTGCTTGGGTCTTCGGCAAGCTTCATTCGCAAACCTTCCAAATTTCTCTGACGACGAAGCTGCTCAGATTCGGTGTTGAAAAATTCTGTACGACGAATTAAAGTTGCTCCTTTGGCATAAGCAAATTGATTGAGCCCTCCAGCACGTTTGATTAGGTCCGAGATTCGCTCTGCACTACTTTGAATTGCAAATATGCCAGGTGAATTAACTTGGCCCTCTACGGCAGTCAACTTCTGCATAGTGAAACTTGCCCTTTTCCTTACTATTACCTGGTCAAATGGAACAAGAGAGGGAGAATTTGGATTATAACCCAAGTCTGGATTTACCTGAGTTGGAATGATATCCGCCAAGGTTCCCAAGTCAGAATCTTCTAGCCTTCTGGCTATTTCTATATCCTGCGAGTTTGCAGATTCCTGAAATCCTCCAGCCATTACAATCAGATCTTCCACTTTCATCTCGGCGGAATAAGGATAAACTCCCGGCTTCTTCACTTCACCTAGTATCTGAACATATTCCTCGTTATTGATATCATAAATACTGGCTATTCGGACTACATCTTCGCGTCGAAGCGGAATATCAGCAATACTACCGTCCAAAACTTCCCGAAGATTTACCTGAATCATTTCTGTGCTTAGGTCGTCTCTAGTCCGTAAAATACTTGCCTGAGTAGTATAAGCATCCCCACGAAGCCCTTCCGCATTTTTCACCAATTGGGAAAGAGTAAGACCTTCGGTCAAAGCAAATGTGCCTTCTCGATATACAGCGCCTTTGATCTGAACACGATTGGAATAGCGATCAAGAATTCGCTGAACAGTGATCTCATCCCCTCCCTTGAGGATGAACATATCAAATTGATTCTGATAAACATCAGACACAGAGCGTTGATTTCCGGTGATTCGGGAAATGGCCACTCGATTTTTAAATGCCTGATCAGTAAATCCTCCAGCATAGTGCAATAGGTCTGTGAATGTATCATCTTCTGCTGCCTCAAAAATCATCGGGCGCTTTACTTCACCTTTGATTTTCACATGGGAAAGAAATGGAGGCACCAGTATAACATCTTGATCCTGAAGCTTCAGGTCAAGTAGGGCAGTGCCATTAATCAATAAATCATAGACATCAATCTCCGCGATTTGCTTATTATTTCTTACCAACTTGATTTTTCTCATGGAGCCATTTTCATTGGGGCCACCCGCTGCGTATAAGGCATTGAAGACTGTGGAAAATGCACTTAGTGTAAATGTACCTGGCAATCTGACTTCACCTAAAATATTAACTTTTATCGAGCCTACATTCCCTAATGTCACTTGGAGAAAAGTATTGGGATTATTCCCAAGAAGACCAGAATAGTACTTCCCAATTCTATT
Organism: Algoriphagus aurantiacus; assembly: GCF_035156405.1. Taxonomy (NCBI): domain Bacteria; kingdom Pseudomonadati; phylum Bacteroidota; class Cytophagia; order Cytophagales; family Cyclobacteriaceae; genus Algoriphagus; species Algoriphagus aurantiacus. Next base: position 47,522 of record NZ_JAXRUT010000014.1, read on the forward strand.
TTTCAGAATTCCAGTAGCTTCCTCTATCGACTTTCCTGACACGGAGACAGGACCGATATTATCCAGAAGAACAAATCCATCTGGATTGACAGTGGCTTCATAATATTGTTCGGATTGCCCATAAATATCTACGTAAATCAAGTCTCCCGAGCCTAGGATATAGCTTTTAGGGGTGGCTTGGTTCAGACTTGGCTCAAAACTCAAGCGCCTGTTCCGTTGATAAAAAAGTGATGAACCAAATATTTCATTTCCATCAGGCTTTTTGGAAGAAACATCTGAAAATTGAAACATACCAAGGGCAATTTCATCCATATCAACCTGCTCACGTGCATCCCGTTTGGATAGTTTTGTGCTTCGGCCGGAGTCTGCTTCATCTTCGTCAATTCTTGCTCTCATCTTCGCTACCTCGCTTAGAGGCATTCCCTGCACTTCGAGGGCTTTGAGAAACTCAGATTTTGTGAGTCCAGCATCATAGGCTCGATCTAGCAAATTCTGAATCTGATCATCTGAAAGTTCATCGACTTTGATTTTATCTGCCTCGTTTATTTCCTGTGCGGAAGTCTGAGGAATCGTGAGCCCTAAAAAGGCTAGAAATATGAAAAAGTAAGAGAATCGTATAATTGATATCATATAGAAAATGTAGTCCCAGGTGATTCAAGAACAAATATGGAGATTAAACCCGCATTATGCATTAGCAAATCTACTACGGCTTCAAACCGCCTCAAAATCAGTCGCTATGCTTCACTTTTCGCTCTCACCGTAGCGGTGCTACGACTCGATCTCCAAAGTGACTGATTTTCTTGCAGTTTGAACCCTCGTTACGAATCCTAATGCATAGTCCAGGTTAAAAATCCATGAATTTCTTAATTCTACCAAATATAGTTCCAAAAACCTGAGTTCTCGCTTCCCTACACAGATAGTCACTCTGTGCAATTCCTACAAATCTCAAGTTTACTGCGGTCGCTAAGCAGTTGTTTTCTAAAGTTTTGATAGGGCAGTGAGGACCAGATTGTAGCTAGGGATTGGGATTTCAATTCACCCATGACATATTCGGCATCTTTGTCAAAACAGCAGGGGACTATCTTTCCATCCCAGGTAGCTACAGCTCCTTGCCACATTCGCCAGCATTTGTTTTCCAATTTCTTCTTAAGCTTCCATTTACCGTTTCCGACAGGCACATATCTGGAATATCCTAATCCAGAAGGGATAAGCTCGGAGCCATTTTCAAAATCATAGATCTGCGTGGTCTTCAATTGTAATTCATCGACCTGCATTTCTTTCGCCCACTGTTTTAATTCGGAAAGTTGATGCTCGTTTTGTCCAGTGACCAGAAACTGCACCACCACACGAGGGAATTTTTGTTCAGACTTTTTTCGTTCAGATAAAAGTAATTTGATTCCCTTCTGCACTTTCTCAAGATTACCACCTACTCGGTATTTTTCATAAATGTCCTGTGTGATCCCATCCATAGAGACGATCAGTTGTTTCAGTCCACTTTGAAGGACTTCATTTACTTGCTTCTCCTGTAAATAATGCGCATTGGTAGAAGTGGAGGTGAAAATGCCTTTTGAATCAGCATAATTGACCATCTCCAAAAAGCGTGGATTCAGAAATGGTTCTCCCTGAAAATATAAATGCAGCCAGGTAAGGTGTCCCCGAACTTGATCAATGATTTTCTTAAATTGTTCTTCTTGAAGCATTCCCGTGTCTCGGGAAAAAGCCCGCAATCCAGAGGGACATTCAGGACATCGTAGGTTACAACTGGTGGTGGGTTCTATAGACAGCGTAGTAGGTTTGCCCCACAGAATTGGTTCTTGTATAATCCGGGAAAGCTGAAATGAACCAGCCAATAAAGCGTAGTTGATGATTTTCTGAAAAGTCAGAAGACGAAAGAATGCATTTGCCGTGATCAGAGTATTTTTCACCGGGTCAAGTACGGAATAGAAATAGGAAGAAGCAATGGCGAAGACTATTTTACCACTTCCAGGACTGAGACAGGTTTGGCTTTATTTTTTAGCGTGATTTCTCCCAATTTTTGAAATGTGAATAAGTGACCAATCTCAGCTGCACATTTTTCAAGCATTAAAATTTGCCCTGGACTAGCAGCATGCTGGAGTCTAGAGGCGATATTTACCACATCTCCAATCACAGTGTAGTCCAATCTTTTCAAGGATTGAGAACCAATATTTCCTGAGACCATTTCTCCTGAGTTCAATCCAATTGATACCTTAGGACTGAAGTTGGACTTTTCAGAGTACATAGGCATTGCGTTCATTTTATCACGGATCGCTACACTGGCCCTGATTGCTCTCTCCATTTGATCTGGCCCTTTGAAAACTGCCATCACAGCATCTCCAATGAATTTGTCCACAGCTCCTTTTTGGTCAATAATTTCACGCACCATAAGATCAAAATATTCATTTAGTAAAGGCACCACGACATTTGGCTCCTCATTTTCTGAAATCTTTGTAAAACCAACCAAATCCACAAAAACTACCGTCGCATTCACGGTTTCATTCTCCATCAGTGAGGTTTCAGACTCTTTACCTACCATGAAATTGAGAACATTCTCATCAACATACATTTTCAAGATATTATTTTCCCTCATGGCGATAAGGGTTGATTTGATCTGATTAATATGCTGAAGTGTCTTCTCTATAGTAATCTCCAAATCCTGAAAATCAACAGGCTTTGTGATGAAATCAAATGCACCTCGATTCATCGCTGTACGGATATTTTCCAAATCTCCATAGGCCGAAATAATCACTGCTTTGAGTAAGGGATTCTGTTCCTTTACCTTACTCAATAGAGTGAGTCCATCCATTTCTGGCATATTGATATCACTGAGGATCATGTCGATATCTGGCTGCTGCTGCAATATCTCTAATGCCTCACGACCATTTAGGGCGAATACAAAATCGTACTCCCCAGTTCGAATCTTACGCCTGAATTTCTGCGTAATAAGGACTTCTAAGTCTGCCTCATCGTCTACTACAAGTATCTTAGACATAGCTTAATGATCTACCTTTGGTTGATGATTTTACCGATTTCCTGTCTTAGCGAATCAAAATCTATCGGCTTTGTGAAAAATTCTTTGGCACCATACTCCATTGCTTTTTTGAAATTTTCAGTGTCTCCATATGCGGAGATCATACTTACATTTATGAAGGGAAATTGGCTTTTGACTTTATTCAATAACTCTAGCCCAGTCATGCCAGGCATATTGATATCTGAAAATACATAAACAACTTGAGGTGGATGTTCGCTATCAATTATGCGAAGCGCCTCATCGCCTGAAAAAGCGAACACAAGTTCTAAAAGTCCACTTCTGACTTCTTTTCTAAACTTCTGACGAAAAAGTAATTCTACGTCTCGCTCATCATCGACTATTAATATTTTTGTCATGGTGTTGGTGATATGGATGGTAATGTTATTTCAAATTTGGTAAATTCTCTCTCTTTAGATAAAATGGATAAGGTGCCTTTATGCGCCTTCACTATATCTTGAGTTATCGACAAGCCGAGACCTGTACCCTCTTTTCCTTTTTTTGTAGTAAAAAATGGTTCTAAAATCCTGTTTAAGATCGGTTCTGGTATTCCGGCACCATTATCCTCTATTTCGGTAATTATTTTATTCTCTTTCTGCTTGGTTCTTACGGTCAGCTTGGGTTGATAGCTGGGGTTTTCTTCACCTTCCAAAAGTGAATTGATCTTGCTTCTCATCGCATCAAAGGCATTATTGCTCAGATTGACAATCACTCTACTGAAATCTTCCGCAATGATAGATACCAATCCTATATCAGGATCCAAATCCCATTCAAAACTTACATTAATAGGATTTTTACTGGCACGCATGCCGTGAAAAGCCAGATTCACAAACTCTTTTACTAAGGCATTTAGATCTGTTGGGGTAAATTCCCCTTGGCCACCTCTGGAATGCATCAACATGGACTTAACTATTCCATCAGCCCGCTTTCCGTGCTGGAGGATTTTTTCAAGATTTGCCTTAATGTCTTGTAACAAGTCATCGATTCCCTTAAGTGTTTCATTTTGCTCAAGCCTTTCTAGTTCCTCTACGATCTCCTCTACATATTCTATACTTACTTCAGAGAAATTGTTTATAAAATTTATCGGATTTTTGATCTCATGAGCGATTCCTGCTGACAATTGGCCAAGGCTTGCTAGTTTCTCCTGCAAAAGTAATTGCTCTTGGAGTTCCTGATACTCTTTCAGGGATTTCTCAAGCTCTAGCGTTCGTACACCAAGCAAGCGTTTTAACTCTTTATTTTCTTCAATACTATCTTGTACCTTATTCATGTTTTTGGGAATCTATCGGTAATCGAATACAAAACTCTGTGCCTTCTCCCTCCTTACTTTCTACAAGAATCTCACCTCCGTGTGCTTTTACAATATCGTAACTTATTGACAAACCTAAGCCAGTACCTTGCCCTGTCGGCTTGGTGGTGAAAAATGGCTGAAATATTTTCTCCTTCACTGACCTAGGAATACCCTTTCCATTGTCTTTAACTGTGATTTCTACCCTATCCTCTTTTCGCTTGGTAGTGAGCTGAACAGATGGTTCATAACCCTCTTTGCTTTCACTCTTTCTTTCCATTACTGCATAAAAAGCATTATTGATTAAATTAAGTAATACTCTACCTAATTCCTGAGCAACGAGTTCGATTTGACCAACTTTGGGGTCATAATCTGTATTCATTGAGGAATTGAATGATTTGTCTTTTGCTCTCAGACCATGGTAGGCCAGACGGAAATATTCATCTGCTAGCATATTGATGTCTGTCAAAACTCGGTTGCCACCACTAACCCTACTATGTTGTAGCATTGCTTTGACTATGGCATCTGCACGCTTACCATGTTGATTTATTTTATCCAAATTCTGCTGAAGATCGACACTGATGGCTTTGGCTTCGTCTATGTCACCTTTTTCTAATTCCTCTCGCATTTCCGCAAGAAGCTCTCCACTTACCTCAGAGAAATTATTGACAAAATTTAATGGATTTTGGATTTCATGGGCAATTCCAGCAGTCAATTCACCTAGAGAGGCCATTTTCTCAGACTGTACAAGCTGACTTTGAGCATTCTTCAGATTGTCAATACTCTTCTTGAGCTGGGCTGTTCGGTGTGATACTCGCTCTTCCAAAATACGATTTTCTTTCTGAAGGTACTTGGACCGCACTTGGACTATAGCATAGATAAACCCTGCCATTAGCGAAGCAAAAATCACGTAAGCTATCCAAGTCTGCCACCAAGGAGGTGAGATGGTGAATTTGATACTTGCCGGCTCGCTCCATAGGCCATTAAAGCCCCGGGTTGCTACTTTGAAAGTATATTCTCCTGGCAAAAGATTATAGTAGTTTTGAGTGGTACTTCTAGCGCTTATTTCCGACCAAGCCTTGTCTTCGCCTTGCAAAATATACCGATATACTATTTTATCCCTTCCCAATACGTCCTGATTCATAAAGGAAAAATTCATGGAATTTTGATCAAATGGAAGTACTAAACCCACTGGCATTTTACTGACCAAATCGACACTATCCCAGTGGATTTGATTCTGAATCAAATAACTACTGTCGTTTGGAATATCTTTTTTGGTATAAAACGCTGTGTGATCGGTATTCCAAATAGAATCTTCATCAGTGAATAGACTTTTGACAAAATTTGTCCCCAGAAAATCAGGATTCTGATCCATGATATTAATTTTAGTAAGTACCACAGCTGGGCGCAGCGTGTCGATCTTCGGAACTTGTGTGTTCACAGACATTATTGGCGCGGCACCCCACCAAACATTCCCGTTTGAAGTGTAAGTTGCAGTCGCCTGGTTATAATCATTAAACGGAAATCCCTCACCTTTTCCATAATTATAAAAGCGCCACATAGATCTTGGATCATCTTTTAGAGGTCGTCTGGCTACTATAATGCCATTATCTGAGCCGATGTGCAGGCCTTCTCCCACTTCCACCATATCGTACATCACAGGCGGATCCAGGCCATGGTCTGGAGTTAAGTTTGTGATTGTGCTACTTGACAAATCAATGATCGAGAATCCAGCATCACCACCGATTACCATTTCACCGTTGTGGGTTTTGATCATAATAGAGGTATAGTCGCTGGTCAAGCCCGTACGCTCACTTAGGTAGCTTACCTGCCCAGATCCTGGATCTACAATATCTACTCCTATATCGTTACCAAGCCAGATTCGACCCTCTTTATCTTCTTCTATCAGCCATACACGGTTGGATGCAAGTCCCGAAAACTCATCAATTTTTTCTAAAGATGTGAGGTCTGGGCTAAATTTTAATACCCCGTCAACTGTTCCCAGCAAAATATTTCCATTGGAGTCACGAATTGACTTCCAAGCGATTCTTGCTACATCTGTATCTAACTCATAAACGAATGCCGTATTAGTATTTAAATTAATAAGCGTGAAACCACCAAAACTGCCCAGCAAGAGTTCATGGTCGGATATCCTAGAAATAGATCGATGGTTGTTGATGTTTGCATTTCCAGGAAACTTCAAGAGATAGATTCGCTCCTTCACAGGATCATAAATATTTATTCCCTCATAAGTCGCCATCCAAACCATGCCATTTGAACCTTCTTCTATACCCCAAACCTCATCATTTACTAAACCGCTGTTTGCATTAAAGTGCTGAGAAAGCATTCCTTCAGGATTAATCAAAAGAACGCCGGTATTTTCTGTTCCAATCCATACGTTACCAATAGCATCAGTCATAGTAGCCGAAGGAAATTCAGAGGTAACAAACCTTGCACCGGTCTGGATTTTCTTGATTTTTTGCATTTCAGGATCGTAGAGAGTAATTGTGTCGTTGTCTGTGATCCAAGCCCTGTTATGCACATCAAAAGTTATCGATAAGGAATTGCCATAAAAACCCTGTTCTGGTCCGAATCTAGTGAGGGTGTTTTCGCCCAAGGAAATGGCAATGGGGCTTTCCTCAAATGATGACACCCAAACTTCACCTGTAGAGCTCTCGGTAAACCCATAGAAAAAAGTACTTGGCTCTATTCCGGCTTTTTTTGAGATAAATTTTACGGACGTACGCTCAGGGTTTAGAACTCCGATTTTGCCTCTCATTGCGAACCAGAGGTTTTTGGACTTATCCTGATAAACTCCTGCATATGTCCTATTACTTTGTTCGCTTAGGAATTTTAATGAATGGAGCTTCTTGGTGGAGGGATCTAGAAAATGTACACCAGAACTAAGATTTCCCAGCCAAAACAATCCTGAGTCATCCTCATTTATCCTGGCAAACTGTGTCCCAATCTGATAATTTGTTATCAAGCTATGATTAATGTCAAGGACATAGACACCTGATAATTGGGATAAAATCAGCAAGCTGCCATCATTTCCAATCTCCAAATCAACAATAGTATCTATTAGTCCATCTGGATTGCGGGGTAGCACATTATAATTTTCAAACTGATCTCCAGTAAACTTCGACAGACCTAGCTCAGTAGATATCCAAATAATTCCATTGAGATCAGTTACTATCGCGTAAACTCTATTTCCAATTAAGCCCTCTGTCTGCCCTATTCTCAATATTCCTGCATTGGACAAGTCTGATTTGGAAAGAAATGCCAATTTGGTGATCTGTGGTTCTAGAAGTAGTTGTTTTTTGACAGGAATGGCTACTCCTGGAATTGTATCCAGGTTTAGCTGTATCTCTTCGTCATCTTCCCAAGCAATCTGAATAGCTTGAGGAGGAGATTTCAGAGGTTTAAAATCCATTATGTCAAATGGCTTAGAAGGGAGCTTACTAAAATCAATTGGATGGTTTACTGGTTTAGGCACCTTTTCCGAAGGAATTTTATTCCATTTTAAAGGTTTTCCAATTGGTATTTCAAAAGGCTTCACGAGAGGTTTTTGGTATTGGGAAGGGTTCTCCGGAAAAGGAACTTCATGCCCTTGTTGGCATGCTGTAGCCAATGCTATCAGACTTAGAATGTAGAAATAACTAAATATAAGATGATAGCTTTGATTCATAGTGTTATAAAAAACGGCTTTAAAACCTTTTCCGCAATAGCTTTTGGAATGCCCTTATCAAGAATGGTTGGTACTAACGTCCTAATCGGCTGCTCCTCAAAACAAGAAAACAGAAGTAACACACCTTTCAGAAAAAAGAGAAAGTTTCTCATCGTAAAAACTCAAGTTGGTATATATCTTTTGGCTTAGATATCCAGAAAATAATTTCAGAAGGTAAATATATTTTATGCTATATAAAATGCTTTTCAAAAAACAATTTTTGCACTTTTTTGATATTGATTCAACTGTTTTAAATTCTTGAAAACGCTTTATTCCTTCGTTATTCAAATTATTGAACAATAATTTGAAATTTGAAAAGTCCAATTTTGAAATTTCTTTTTATGGTTGATATCCTAGTAAGTTTTAAAGGGAAATAAGAAATTCGGTCCAGGATTCTTCACCATTTTCCAATGCTCCGATGTGACTAGTCACAGTCAATTCTCCACCATGTACTTTCACAATATCATAACTCAGTGAAAGGCCTAAGCCGGTACCCAACCCGGTTGGTTTGGTGGTGAAAAAAGGTTGAAATATCTTTTCCTTTACAGCATCTGGCATACCTGTGCCATTATCCTTCACCCTGATTTCAATGCCATGACTTGTTCTCTTTGTCGTCAGCCACACAGTGGGCTTATAGCTGTTGAAAAGATCTGAATTTCCAAGTTCCGCCAATTGGTTTTTCTTTTCGGATACTGCGTAAAAGGCATTATTTACCAAATTCAGAATCACCCTTCCCATTTCCTGAGGCACCACATTTACAGTACCTATAGCCTCGTCAAAGTCAGTTTCCATACTGGCATTGAATGATTTGTCTTTGGCTCTGAGTCCATGATAGGATAGGCGAAGATATTCGTCTGCCAGTTCATTGATATCAGTCGGCTCTTTCACTCCACTGCTACTGCGGCTATGCTGGAGCATTCCTTTCACGATTGCATCTGCCCGCTTTCCATGGTGGATAATTTTCTCCTCATTGCCTTCGATATCCCTCACAATTAGTCTTATCTCGTCTAAATCTCCTTTTTCCAATTCGACTTTCAACTCACCGAGAAGCTCCCTGTTCAATTCAGAAAAATTGGTTACAAAATTCAGTGGGTTTTGAATTTCATGGGCTATTCCTGCTGTGAGCTCACCGAGAGAAGCCATTTTTTCGGATTGTATCAGTTGGGATTGGGTAGCTTTGAGTTCATGAAGCGTCTTCTCCAATGCTTCTTTTTGAGCGGTGATTTCTGCTGTCCGCTCAGCTACTTGTATTTCCAATGCATCCTTTAGTTTCTGCGACTGCTTAAATTGAAGTTCTTGCTGAGCTGCCTTTATCCGCTCTATTTCCAGAGCTTTACGCTGTTTGCGGTTGATTATAAATTGAGCTACCAGCCATATCCATGTAAATAGCTGCGCTGTCTTGAACCAAGCTTCATAGCTTTCATAAAAATCAGGAGCAACAAGCTCCGTAAAATTCTGAAGAATGTAGATTAAAATTAAAGGGAAAACGGCATAGACAAAATGTTTCAGCGGAGCAAATACCTTTTGATTATATGCCGCATAAACAATATATAACGATGCTGCATGAGAAACCCACGTCAAGAAACCTCTTAGTGAATGAAAGGTTAGCTGGATAACCAGTAGAATAATTGCGGCGACTAAACACTTAAAAAAAAACTTTTGCCACTCAGGATAAACCTGCTTAGTCTGCTCATGGGTTTGCAGATACCTAAAGGCAATAATCAGAAGTATAAAATCCATGTAAACAGAGCTTGAATTAAAAATAAGGACTAAGTAATAGGCAAAATAATAATAATTTCAGAAGAAGATGCCTTTGAATACTTAGTCTGTTTAACTTTGTCGTTTTCCTATATCTCCTCTATCACCGCAAAGTAAAATCGCCAGGCATTAATAATTTGACATGCATCAAGTGTGATATTATCCAATTTTTCCATCTCCGTTGATGTCTTTGCCTGATTGTTCTTCTAGAATTTTTAAGGCATTAACCAATAATTCTCTTGTATTGGCCAATTCCCATTCTAGGTTTCTGACTCTCGCCTCCAGTGTTTCGGCTTTCGTTTTATGATCTTGGATTTGACTTTGCTGAATTAGATTCCAAAATAGTCCCATATGTTACTTTAAATTTTGATTTATTTTTTATTTCAATGATCGTTAAACCATTATAACCGAAGCAGATTTTCTGATCAGCATACTTAAACGACAATCCTCCGTAAGTATAGAGTTTATTGCTCTTACCATTTTCGGAAGCTTTTAGGGAGCATAGCGCTAAGAGATTTTCATGCTATTCATTGTTCTTTGGAAGTAGCTTTACCAAGTAGTATATTAAAGTAAGTGCCAGTATAAAAATAAGAATTCCCGTCTTCTCGTATCCTGTTAGGTTAGAAAGGAAAAAGAGAATAATTCCTGCTGATAAAATGGGAGCGGTATACCCAAATGGAATTTTGAAATTCTCTGAAATACCTTTATCCATTTTCCTCAACTTAATTACTGATAACGCTACCCCTAAATAGACCAATAGCATACTTGCTGAAGCGATCACAGCCAATTGACGAAAACCTCCAATAGCAGCAAGTGTAAAACCAATTCCCGCATAAAGTAAAATCGATACATAAGGAGTTTTAAATTTGGGATGGATAGCAGCCAATTTTTCCAAAGGAATAACCCGATCGCTTGCCAAACCAAAGATCACTCTTGGCAGGTTCAATATTTCTCCACTCAGCATCCCAAACATAGATACTCCTGCGCCGATCAACAAGAGCGTGTAGCCTATTGGCCCGAACACCACATTTGCTACGGATGCTAAGGGAGCTTCCTTAAATTGCGGTAGCTGATCTCCCAAGACTCCCTGAGAAACAGTTTGAATTAGAATGTAGAGGATCAACACGAATGTGATGCCTATGAAAATAGCCTTAGGAACTGTTTTCTGTGGATTTTTGATTTCGCCTCCCACAGTAAGCCCTGCATCTCCACCCTGAAAAGCAAAGAATAATATCAAGGAAGCCTCACCAAAAGTTGCGAATGAAGGAGCTGTCTCCCAATATAAATTTGCCAGAGAAACATCTTTCCAACTGAAAAATATCAGCAAGATCAATGGTGTAAGTTTCGCGACAGTATTGATTTTCACCAATCCAATTCCTTGCCTCACCCCAATCACATTCAATAAGCATAAGCCACCAAAAATCAAAAACAGGAGTAAAACCCTGATGAATTGATTATTGAAAACCGGGAATGCCAACCCGATTAATTCAATTAAAGCATTTGCTACTGCCGCATCAGAAAAGGCACTGCCCATTACCATAAATACCGCAGCCAAAAATCCAGTATAAGGTCCAAAAGCAGTTTCGACATAGGCATATCCTCCTCCTGAACGGGTTACTTTGCTTCCCGCCTCTGCGAAACACAGCATCACCAAAGCAATCAGGAATCCGCAGAATAGGTAAACAAAGATTCCCGATGACCCCATGATTTCGGCTACAATAGCCGGCAGCACGAAAATTCCCGCCCCTACAATGATATTGATGATATTAGCCGAAAGACCCCATACACCTATTTCCCGCTTTAACCCTATTTCTTTATCCATGGTAATAAGCAGCCTTAATAGCCTCTGGCGCCTCCATCTTCACTGGAAGAATCAGCAGCACCTGTGTATAGTTTTGTGGAAGCATCGTAAGTAATACCCATCAGCACACCGATATTAGTGGTAGGAGTGAGTGTATGTCCCATTTTTTCCAGTGCATCTCTAGTATCCGGGGAAAGCAAATTACGCTCATACAAAATACGATCTGGCAACCATTGATGATGGATTTTCATAGCTTCTATCGCCCGATCTACACGCATATCATAAGCTAGGACATTCAATACCGTCTGGAAAACGGTATTAATAATTGTCCTTCCCCCTGGGCTTCCGATTACCAAATATGGTTTTCCGTCTTTTGCCACGATTGTCGGGGTCATACTGGATAGCATGCGTTTTTCAGGAGCTACCAAATTAGGATCAGAGCCTATCTGTCCCGTTGTAGTAGTCACTCCAGGTACTGGATTAAAATCCCCCATTTCATTGTTGAAAATAAAGCCCAATTTCTCTGAACCCATTTTCACCCCATATGAATTTTCTAAAGTATAAGTCATCGAGATAGCATTACCCTCTTTGTCTACAACCGAAAAATGAGTGGTATTATCTCCTCCATACGGATGTCCAAATTGAGCTGGATCAGAGATGGACGCTTTGCTCATATCAAGATTTTCAAATCGCTTCTTCGCAAATTCCTTGGAGAGTAATCTGTCCAAAGGCATATCAAGATTGAAATCAGGGTCACCTAAGTACTCCGCCCGATCAGCAAAAGCTCTTCTCATCGCCTCAGCTACCAGATGAACGTAGGCAGTGGAGTTGAATTCCACTTGAGAGATATTGGCTTCTTGCATAAGATTCAACATTTCGATCAGCGCAACTCCCCCTGAACTTGGTGGAGGCATGGAATATATCTCATAGCCGTTGAAAGTGCCCTTTACAGGCTCTCGCTCCACAGCTTCATATTTCTCCAAATCCTCACGGGTAATGATGCCGCCATTGGCTTTCATATAATCTTCGATTTCCTGAGCCACCCAGCCTTTGTAGAATCCATCTCTTCCTTTCTTTTGGATTTCCTTCAAAGTTTTTGCCAGTGCAGCTTGTTTCCAGGTTTCTCCCGGCTTTACGATCTCTCCATTTTCTCCATGAAAATAATTTTTCATAATATCCTCTGACGGATTGCGATCTGTCATTCGAACGGCAGCATTGTAGAGGCCAAAAGACATAGTGAATCCATGCTTGGCTAGTTTTACGGAGGGTTTTACCAATTCTGCCCAAGGGAGTTTTCCATATTTTTGATGAGCTTGATAGAGTCCGGCCACCGTTCCGGGGACGCCCACGGCTAAAAGTCCCTTATGATTTGAATTATCCTTAATGTCTCCATTATCATCCAGAAACATGGTTGGGCTTGCTGCCAAAGGAGCTTTTTCGCGAAAATCAAAAGTGGTGACTTCTCCATTTGATTTCATAAATATTATAAAGCCTCCGCCACCGATATTCCCTGCTTCTGGATGCGTCACTTCCAGCGCAAAAGCTGTAGCGACGGCAGCATCTATGGCATTTCCCCCTTTTTTCAATATGTCTACACCAATTTGTGAGGAGATCACATGATCAGATACAACCATTCCATTTTCAGCATAGGTCTGGGCATTTGCTGAATTGATGAGTAAGAAAAGAAGCATTGAACAGCCAAATGCGACATTTCTGATGAAGTGTTTTTTCATGTGTTTATAATTGTTTTCTAATGGTCACATAGCCTGTCCCGAACTCGATTAGGGAGAATCTCTCATGGTTTACAATCATCCCTTTGTGTGTTGCCTGAAACATGCTCGATTTCATGTAATTTATAGGTTGAGTTAGTGGTTTGGGTAAAAATAAGAGAAAATCCCAGATCCTATTATGAAGTTGTGATTAGCGGAAAATTTCTATTGCTGTTCAAAGAATATTACTTAGATGCCAATTTCACTTTCTTGGATCCAGACGAAGGAATTCAGGTTAAATTTTTTCAAACTTCTCCACTGTCAACTCCGACTTCACTTCTCCGGTATGCTTCGTGCTTTGAGGTTCGAACAGTAGAATCCATGCTTCCTCTTCTGCCACAGGCTATGTTCTACACCCCGTGGAATTACAAGCATTTCCCCTTCATTCAACGTAATTGACTCCCCTTCCAAATCAATCTTGAGTGTTCCTTTTATGATCAGAAATAGCTCGTCTTCGTTGGTGTGATTATGCCAAACAAACTCACCTTGGACTTTGGCCAATTTAACATCCTGACCATTTAGCTCTCCGATTATTTTCGGAGACCAAAGCTCCTTTATCAGGTCAAATTTCTCGTTGATGTTTACCTTTTCCATGATATGCTACTTTTCCAAATATTCCATCAAACTCGTATTCACAATATAATTCCAACCTTTTTCAAATTGTTCTTTTTGAAGAGCTGGTATGGCTGGATCAAATGGAACCTCGAAAAAATGACAAAGTTTTAATTCTGTTCGGTTGGGAGCTTGGGAAATAAGTAGCCAGGTCAAAATAGAATAGCCTATATAGCCTGGATATTCCCAGCTATGCACTAATTTTCTGCCATTCACTACATCATTGATTTTTCCTCTGTGAAGCCAGATTTTGGCTGCGGGATCGCCCGCTTCCCATTCAAATACCTGACCCACCTCTAACTTCCATTTGGGGCCAAAATCAAAATACCATTTTTTCTGCTCTGCGGGATTTACGAGTGCTTCCCAAACCCTGCCAATCGGAGCCTCAAAGATCCGGGTCAATTCGATTTTTTCTTCAGATGAATTCATGATCATTTGTTTTGAACTGAAACTTATTCAAATTTCATTTTCTGAATCCGTATCGCATTCAGGATTGCCAGCAGCGCTACTCCCACATCGGCAAAAACAGCTGCCCACATCGTTGCCAATCCCAGTGCTCCTAGAATCAATACAAGGACTTTTATGCCAAAAGCAAAACCTATATTCTGCCAGACGATTTGCTTCGTCTTTTTACCAATAGAAATTGCCATTGGAATTTTACTGGGTTTATCATCTTGGATCACTACGTCCGCTGTCTCAATAGTTGCATCGCTGCCCAGGCCTCCCATGGCTATTCCCACATCCGAAATTGCCACAACGGGTGCATCATTTACTCCATCTCCGACAAAAGCAACGGTTCCTTTTTGGGCTTTGATCTCCTTGACTTTGTCCACCTTATCCTCTGGGAGTAATTCACCAAATGAATTGGGAATGCTCAACTGGTCCGCCACAAATTTTACCACGTTGCTTTTGTCTCCACTCAGCATGGTGATGCCAATATTCATGGATTTCAAGCGATCAATCGTCTGCTGAGCATCCACTTTTATGCGATCTGCGATAGTCAAATAGCCTGCGAATTTTCTCCCGTATGCTATCGCCACCATTGTATAGACTATTTTGGTAGTGTCTAGAGTATAGGGTATTGAAAACTTATCCATCAACTTGAAATTCCCAATAAGTAATTCTTTGCCCTCAACTTGAGCTTTCAACCCATGTCCTGCAATTTCCACTACATTCTCTAATACAATCTCAGAATCAATCGCTCCTACATAATCCTTGACTGCTGTGGAAATAGGATGGGTACTTTTGTTTTCCAGCGCATTGACGAAATCAAGGATTTTTGTTTTCTCAAATTCAGGCTGAAGATGGATTTCATGCACCTTGAAGACTCCTTCCGTCATTGTACCCGTTTTGTCCATCACCACTTCTTTGATCTCTGCCAGACTATCCAAGAAATTGCTTCCTTTGAACAAAATGCCATTTTTACTTGCTGCCCCAATTCCCCCAAAATATCCAAGCGGAATACTGATCACCAGTCCGCATGGACAGGAAATCACCAGAAAAATCAACGCTCGATAAAGCCAATCGCTGAACTCATAATCCTGCACAAAAAGATAGGGGAGAAAACAAATTGCAATAGCGAGATAAACCACTATTGGTGTATAGATTTTGGCAAATTTTCTGATGAAAAGTTCCGTCGGTGCTTTTTGTGCAGTGGCGTTTTGCACCAGTTCTAAAATCCTTGAAAGTTTACTGTCTTTGTAAGCTGTCGTTACTTTGACTTGGGACACGGTATTCAGATTCACCATTCCTGCCAAAACTAAAGCGCCTTTCTCCTTGGAATCAGGCTTGCTTTCTCCAGTCAAAGCAGAAGTATTAAATGATGCTCTCTCCGATAGTAACTCTCCATCCAAGCCTAGCTTTTCTCCAGGCTTCAATTGAATAATATCTCCAATTTTTGCCTGCGTAGCTTTGATGGTACTAGTAGCGTTCCCTTCCAAAATAGTCACTTCATCAGGTCGCTGATCGAGCAAGGTTTTTATATTGGTTTTCGCTTTTCTAACGGCCATTCCCTGAAAAACTTCACCAACTGAATAAAACAACATCACCGCCACTCCTTCAGGATATTCTCCTATAGCAAATGCACCAATCGTAGCAATTCCCATCAGAAAAAATTCCGAAAACACATCGCCCTTGGTTATGCTCTTCAACGCCTCTTTAAGTACAGGCAGCCCAACAGGAATATAGGCAATGAGATACCAGCCTAATCTTACGTAACCGGAAAACCAATCTTGGGGAAAAACATGGTCTAAGCCAAGACCCAAAATCAAGATGACAAATGAAAAAATAGCTGGCGTAAAGAATTTCAACATACTTTCACTCTCCGCCACGGAGTGATCATGGTCATGACCGTCATCGTGCGCATGCTCTTGGTGGTCTGCCTTCTGTTCAACAGCACAACAGTCTTTATCTTTAACTTCCAATTAGCTCTTTGTTTAGTTTTTTTCCATTAAGTTCATCACTTGGTCAATTGGCAATTGCTCAACCCGGTGCCCTTCTTTTCCTTCCATACTTTGCGCAGCAAACAACGAATTGATAATCGCCTCTTCGGTAGCTTCTATCACTGCCATAAACAAGCCTGACATATCATCATTTCTTACAAATTCTGCTGTTTCCAGCGTTCCATTTTGAGAAGTGTAAGGAATGCGAAGCCCTTCTGCAGTGCTAAATGCAATCACATAATCTCCTGAGCCGTTTGACGCAATACCGCCGGTTTTTGCCAGTCCCATCATAGCGCGCTTTGCCATCCGCTCCAGATTCCTATCTAGAACCGGAGCATCAGTAGCAATCACAATCATGCAGCTTCCATCCGATTTTTCCATAGCATCCCGAAAGGGATATTTGCCCATTTTCTCGCCAACTGGAACACCATCGATCTGCAGATTCCCTCCAAAATTGGTTTGAACCAACACACCAACTGTATATCCTCCCATACGCTCAGGAAGTTTTCTCGATGAAGTTCCTATACCGCCTTTCCAGCCAAAACAAACCGTCCCTGTCCCTGCACCTACATTTCCTTCAGCGACTTTACCTGACTCGGCAGACTGAATGGCTTCCACTACTTCTACAGGTGAAATATGCATTCCACGGATATCATTCAAGTAGCCATCATTCGTCTCACCCACCACAGCATTCACGGATTGGACATTCTCATTTCCTTTTTGTTCCAGCGTATACCGAGCCGTTCCTTCAATTCCAGCGGCCACACTTAGTGTATTGGTAAGAATAATCGGTGTCTCAATGTTGCCGAGCTCTTGTACCTGCGTAGTTCCTGCAAGTTTCCCAAATCCATTGCCCACGTAAATAGCCGCAGGAACTTTTTGCTGAAAAATGTTTCCATCATGGGGCAATATTGCGGTTATTCCCGTGCGGATATTGTCACCTTCTATCTTGGTTAGATGGCCCACTTTTACTCCGCGCACATCGGTGATTGCATTTAACGAACCTGTAGGAAGGACTCCGAAAATGATTCCTTTTTCACGGGGTCTTTCTTGGGCAAATGAGCTGAAAACAGAGGAAATTAAGAGGATAATCAGGAAACAGGTTTTTTTCATAGCCGGTGATTTCCCGAATTTAAACTTTATGTCTTCACCAAAAAACCACTTAGCGAAGCAATTCACCCAATAGTCAATATTTCAGCTTCATTTCAGTCAGATTTGAACTTCTACTATATCTTAATCGGATGAATGCATGTGCCAGAATTATGTCTGGTTATAATCATGGGGAAATCCCCCTCCCCCCTTTTAAGAAAGGGGGAATTGCCAAATTTGAACTTCTAGCATTAACCCCAAAGACACAAGTGCAGTTAAGCGGATACACATAATATACTATTCTGGTTTATGGGAAATTTCTAATCGTATAAAATATTATTCAACCTATTTTTTCGCTGACAAATGGGATTGGTGTGCGCATCTTTTAAATTAGCATTTTGCTTAGCAATCAGAATTAATGCATGAATTAGGGACTTCCCTAATGGGAATGAAAATTCAAATTAGATGTACATTCTGGAAAAGCAAGATGAATTGTTACAGTGCCCACTGTGCAAATCTCTGTGAACTCAGTGGTTAAAAACTCACAAGAAAATGCTGAAAAAAGAACGCTACGAAGCCATCATCAACCACTTTCGTCAGAATATGCCAATTGCAGAAACGGAACTTCAATATGAAAATCCCTTCCAGCTGTTGATGGCAGTTGTACTTTCAGCACAGTGTACTGACAAAAGAATCAACATGGTCACCCCAGCCTTATTTAAGAAATTCCCTGAACCTGAGTTTTTGGCAGCTTCGAATTTTGATGAGCTTTTTCCCTACATCAAGACCGTATCTTACCCGAATAATAAAACCAAGCATCTTTTAGGATTGGGCAAAATGCTTGTCGAGGATTTCGGTGGAGAAGTGCCCTCTACTGTTCCAGAATTGATCAAGCTTCCGGGTGTGGGTAGAAAAACAGCCAATGTGATTACTTCGGTAGTCTGGAATCAACCAAATATGGCCGTCGATACTCATGTTTTCCGAGTTTCGAAAAGACTTGGCTTAGTATCCCAGACGGCCAAAACACCTTTGGAAGTCGAAAAGCAACTCATCCGACACATTCCCAAAGAGTATGTACATATCGCTCATCATTGGCTTATCTTGCATGGTAGATATGTGTGTCTGGCGCGTCGTCCAAAGTGTGAGGAATGCTCACTGACTCATTTATGCAGGTACTTTGAGAAAAGTCAAGGCAAGATCACCAAAGTTGAAATGGAAAATTAATGTGTGGAATTCACCTGATTTGGGGAAAGGGAGCGAATGAGCAGGCAATTAACAGCATGCTTGAGCATAGCATGCACCGTGGCCCCGATCAGCATGGCAGCTTTAGCCCGTGGCCGGGTCTTTGGATTGGGGTAAATCGGTTAAAGGTTTTACACACAGGCTCTGAAGCTGACCAACCCTTCATGGCTCCAGATGGGAATTCTCTACTGATTTGGAATGGGGAACTCTACAATTATCAGCAAATCCGAAATCTCCTGATTCAGATGGGGATTGCCTTCGTCACACAATCAGACACAGAAGTAGTTCTGCATGTTCTTCGTGTTTTTGGAGCAAAAGGCTTGGAGAAACTTCATGGTATGTTTGCCTTGATTTTTGTGGACTTGGCTGAAAAATCTGTGCTTGTAGCTCGTGATAGGAATGGGGAAAAACCCATTTATTATGCTCAAAACCCAGATACACTGTTCATTTCTTCTGAATGTAGTAGCATTCAAAGCCTGAAGTCTTCTGCGATAGATGCTAGGCAATATGAGTCTTATTTCTATCTCAGAGCGCCACTCTTAGGCAATACTTTTTATAAGGGCATTCATGAATGGAAACCTGAGCGCTTCAGCAAAATCTTGAGTCATTCAGCTTTTCATTGGGAAAATATTCCGAATGGATATAAGCGCTCTTCCGAACCAACTTTTGACATATTTAAGAAGACTCTTACCGATATCGTCATCAATCAATTTCATGCTGATGTACCAGTTGGAGTTCAGCTAAGTGGAGGAGCCGATAGCTCATTGCTTTACGCACTTTGGTATAAAAAAACCGGGACAATTTTGCCTTCCTATACAATCCAGATAGAGCATAGCTATCGGAAGAAATATGCAGATGGGGATTCTGCAACACACTTCGCAAAGCAATTTCCTTCAAAGCATAATCTTATAGAAATTGATCAAAGAATTTTTTGGGAAAGCTGGGATGAATACTTGAAATCAATAGATCAGCCAATTGGAGATTCGGCAGGGTTTCTAAATTGGATGATTGGAAAAGAAGCGAAACAGTCCGTGAAAGTTTTGATTTCAGGAGCTGGAGCAGACGAGCTTTGGGGAGGTTATCAGCGACATAAAGCCTTTCATTTTTACCAAAAGCATAAAGGTATCTTACTGAGATTTCAAGGTCTTTTGGAGGAATTCCCACTCGGGAGAAGATATCAGAAGTTTGCTTCTGCCATTAGTGCAGATCCTCGTAAGACCTTTCTCAATTTCTCAGCTTTGGGAAATATCCCAGATGATTTGATTGAAGATTACGACAGGATTTTTAATCGAACTTTACCTGAATATTCTCAAATGCTGGATTTTGACAGACAAGTATATCTAGTTCAAGATGTACTGAAAATCCAAGACAATTCTTTGATGGCGCATAGCATAGAGTGCAGGTCACCGTATTTGGATGCTTCCATGCTGCAATTATGGAGAAATGTAAAAAATGAAGAATTGCTAAAAGGTAAACCATGGATCAGGCAATTACTTAAGGAACTTGATCTAGCATGGATAGCTGAACGTAGGAAAATGGGATTTGGGCTTCCTCTGCAAGAATGGTTTTCAGAGCAGGGAGAATTTTCCAAGCGTGTTTTCAGTTCTATCCAATCGTTCGAAAAAACTCATGGCGAACAATTCCCTGAAAAGATGAGATCACTAGCCGCTAAACCTGAACTTGGCGTAAAACATCATTTTTTAACCCTTTACAATTTATTTTTACTAGCAGAATGGGTGAAATTGCATAAGCTATGAGGATCATTTATATCCATCAATATTTCAAAACTCCCGCCGAAGGGGGAGCCGTCCGTTCTTATCACCTAGCGAAAGGACTGGTGGATATAGGCCATGACGTGGAAATGATCACGGGGGGATCGCAAACTGGCTACGATCAACAATGGATAGACGGAATCAAAGTCCATTATCTTCCAGTGAACTACAACCAGGAATTCGGGTTTTTTAGGCGTATTTTATCCTTTTTGAGTTACGTGCGCCAAGCTAAGAAATTAATTAAAAAGCTTCCTAGACCTGATTTATTGTACGTCACTTCCACTCCGCTGACCACAGGATTAATCGGGCTTTGGGCGAAAAAGACTCTAGCGATTCCTTATATTTTTGAAGTCAGAGATCTATGGCCACAGGCGCCCATTGAAGTGGGGGCTATCAAAAATCCACTGTTGAAACGAAGCTTAATATCATTAGAGAAAAAGATCTATCAGCAAGCCTTAAGTTTAGTAGCACTGTCTCCAGGTATTGCAGAACACTTACGAAAAGTTACTCCAAAACAACAAATTCATTTGATTCCAAATTTCTCCGATTTGGATAGTTTTTTCCCTGTAGATAAAAGTGAAAATCTACTAAGAAAATATGGGCTGGTGGATTCTCTGACAATTGCTTACACAGGAGCTTTGGGACGGATAAATGCTGTAGAAGAACTCTTAACGCTAGCTGAACTGTCAATTAATCGAGGCAAAAGTTGGCAGTTTTTAATCATGGGACAAGGAAGTCATGAGACTCAACTAAAAAAAATCGCTTCAGAAAATTCACTTTCTAACGTCCATTTCATTCCTTTTGGTTCAAAGGAAAAAGTTAATGAGATACTCAGTTTGGCTGACTTTGCATGGATATCTTTTGCCCATTTGCCAGTGCTAAAAACCAACAGTCCCAATAAATTTTTTGATGCAATAGCAGCAGGAAAGGCTATCATGGTCAACCACAAAGGGTGGGTATATGATTTGGTTAAGAATCACCAACTTGGAGTGACTTGCCTCCCTTCAAAAATAGAGATAGCTATTTCGATGCTTGAAGAACTGGAGCAAGCTCCCCATCAACTCGCAATAATGGGTAAGAATTCAAGGAAATTAGCTGAACAGCATTTTACTAAAGAACATGCGATTGCTCATTTAAAACAAATAATTTCTTTTGGAAAGAATCCTCCTGCCCCCCATGATGGAGTGATCATTTTAGCAGGTTGAGATCTTGTTTTATCAACTTTTTTTGACCGACTTACCTATTTTTATAACTAGACCTTACCCCCATGATTTTTAGATGTTTCAAAAAATTATTTTGCTTTAACATATAAAAACCAGTTAAAATCCCTCAAAAAGCTGACTGTTAAGTTCATCTACTCATTTGGCCTCCTTGGCCTATATCCTGACTCTCTAAAAATTTTTTCAGCGTCAGGTTCTGACATCAATACATCCAGAGGAACATCTTGATTAAATTGGTAATCGTCCACAATATTCCAGCCCAACCATCTACCTAAACGGCCTGGAGCTTTAGTGCTAATTGCATCTGTAAACGGGGCTTCCCCTATGTATTTTCTGATTTCGAAAGGGTTTGTCTCGTAGAGTAACTCATTTTCTACGAAATGGGACCAAATTAATTCCTCATTATCAAAGCTTTCAGTAATCGCCTCAGGAGTATAGCCTATGATGTATTGGTCAGATGTACATGACAAGATAGCCTTAGTGAAATGATAAGTTTTACCGTAATAAATCATTTCAGCAAGCAGCCTGTTGTCCTGAGGATTTGTCTCATTAAATCGGGCTGAAATTGCCATCACTATCATAGGAACAATGTATGGACGATCATATCGCTCAGCCATATACCGAGGAAGTTCTGGCTGGAAAGTATGTGTAGGAGGTAAAAAATAATCCAATCCAATAACGATCAGATCATCGGTCACAATCAAATCAGAGTTAAAACCTGAAGTAAAGGTGTATACTTTTGGCACTTGAAATTGCGGAAAGTAATATTTGATGACTTTGAACGCATTTTCAAGATCTTTTTCTACGTCGGAAAAATCTCTAAAAGCCACTTCCACAGAATCATAAAGCACCTTCATCGATGAATCTTGATGGATAGTCAGAAGCTCAGCTGCTAAACTGTCTGGACTTGGATATTGATCCATCTGCAGATATTCCTTTGTGAATTCTGGGTGCTCCTCAAACAAATACTTGAATTCCTCTACTGATTTTGCTGTGAAAAAATCATTTTCTAAACGGGTTATATTGACCGTTAGGTCTTGGTCCAAGATTTCAGAAGAAAGCTCACAGCCTTCTTCCTTTTTGCCGCAGGCGAAAGCTATGACCAGTATAAGCGAAAAGTATAAATATCGTGTGTAGGAAATACGCATGAATGAGTTTTTTTCAAAAATAGGAATTGCAATGGTAAGATTTGAATAGATTAACTTATTCAATACTTTATCAAACTTGTGATATCAAACAACGGAATCAATATTGCTTATATTTGATTGAACTAAAAATCTGGAAATGATGGAACTAGAATCCCGAAAAATTGCCTTCGTTCAAGAATTTCTGCGAGTAGAGAATGAAGAAATAGTGAGAGGTCTTGAAATTCTACTTAAACGAAAAAAGGCTGAGCTGTTTGAAAAAAACCTTAAGCCAATGAGCTTAGAAGAGTTCAATCAAGAGATAGATGAATCTATGGAAGACTCCAGGAAGGAAGATATTATCTCATCCAATGACCTCAAGTCCAAGATCGAAAAATGGAATTGACCATTTTTTGGACACTATTTGCTGAGAATAAATTGTTCGATATCTATGCTTATTATAGTAAAGAAGCGGGTGTGCGAACTGCCCGAAAACTTGTTACAAGCATAGTTGATGTAACCAAAAATCTAATCAACAATCCCGAAATGGGAGTAATTGAAATGCTTTTAGAAGATCGCCCTCAAAATTTTAGATTTCTTGTTTTTAAAAATTATAAGATTATTTATTGGATAAATTATCAATCTAATAGAATTGAAATAGTAAATGTATTTGACTGTCGCCAAAATCCAGTGAAAATAAGTGAGACTTAAACTAGCCGCGGACTGCCTTCAAAATCACCTCATAGACTTCTGTAGGTTGGATTGTATCTGCACTCACCAAGTCCTTCACTTGAGAAACCAAGAGCGGCTTATCCAACTCGTTCTCACTTAATCTTCCATGTGCACCTTTCACCAAAGTTGCATCCAATGGAATGACATCCATTAGGTATCGGAAACCTAACTTTTTCTTGAGGACTTTTGATCCAACGGCTAGCATTGGAATTTTAATATCTGGATTTAAAATCAGTTCTACAGGATCATAACCTGGCTTTTTGTGAATATCCACACAGCGGGCATAGTCTGGCGCTTTCGCATCATCCAGCCAGAAATAATAAGTGAACCAAGAGTCTTTATCGGCCATTACAACTAAATCCCCAGAGCGCTCATGGTCTAAGTGATGCTTCTTTTTCCCTTCTTCATCTAGCACTAATTCTACTCCCGGCGTATTTTCTAAAATCTTCTTTACCTCTGGCAAAATGGCTAAATCATTTACGTGTATGTGTGCTACTTGGTGATCTGCCACTGCAAAAGCCATGGAAGTTCCGGCATCCAGTGTCTCTAATCCCCGCTCTTCTTTCACCTGAATCCAACCTTTGTTTCTAAAAATCCTATTCAAATGAATTGGTTTGCTCACCGACGTGATTGCATATTCAGATAGTAAAATTACCTGCGTTCCTTGCTTTTCAAAGTAAGTGATCAAATCCTCTGCAAGCTCATCTACTTCTTTGAGATACTTGCCGATTTTGTCAAAATCAATCCCATACTTTTGAAGTGAATAATCCAGATGCGGAATGTAAATCAGATTGAGCGTGGGATTGTGCCATTCATCCACTTTCTTTGAAGCATCAGCGATCCATTTGCTGGAGGCGATATTTGCATTTGGGCCCCAAAAAGAAAATAGTGGAAACTGCCCCAATTCCTTCTGAAGCCGATCACGCAAGTCCATCGGCTGACTGTGGCAGTCGGGTTCTTTTCTTCCATCAGCTAAGTAAAGGGGTCTTGGAGTTACAGCATAATCCACACTGGAATACATATTGTACCACCAGAACATGTTTGCCACAGTGAAGTTGGGATCCTCTTTCTTGAGTATTTCCCAAACTTTCGTTGACCGTACTAACTTATTGGATTGTCTCCAAAACTTGATTTCGCATTCATCTTGGAAATACCAGCCATTTCCCACAATCCCGTTTTCACTTGGCCACCTTCCTGTTAAATAAACAGACTGTGCTGAGCAGGTGACTGCAGGTAATACCGGCTCCACGACTGTTCGTTTTCCTTTTTCAATCCACTTTTTCAAGAAAGGAGTATGCTCACCGATTACTCGGGGAGAAAGTGCAACTATATCTAAGACAACTGTCTTCTTCATTTTATTTCATTTTTTCAATAACCCAATCCAATTCTCTGGAAATGGATTCACCTAGACTTTGGCGGATGTTTTCGGGTAATACTTCCCAAGTATAGGTCTCAACTTCCAGATGATTAGTCAAAGAAGTATTTTTTAAAATTTCATTGAGTACAATTGAAATTTGATCCTGGGTTGACGCTAGAGCCCCATAATTACTTAGAAAGACAGGTACGTGGAAATGAATTCTCCACTCTTCATCATCTGTGGTATTCAATAGGTTGAGTGCTTCCGGCAAGTCTGAATAGGATTTCAACCCGCCCTCCTTCTTTTTTGCCACTACTTGATGCAGGTAAGTAGATTCCTCAAAAGGCAATAATTTCACCTTAACCAAATCCCGAGCTTCTGGCTCTGCAGGGATCAATACTTTTAAAGCAGCTGAAATCTGGATCTTTCCAATCTTGATTCCTTGTTTTTCGAATTTAGCGAAAGTCTCAGCTGGCTTTTCATAAACGATTGCAAAGTGGCATACATCGTAACAGACCTGAATGTGTTCCTTCAAAACCTTTTCAGCTTGATCTTCAGAAATTTCTAATTTTTCAGCAAGCCATGGTTTCCCGATAGGTAGCAACCAATCTGAAAATAGCCAGATCATCTCATCGGAATTTTCAAGAATCCCATCTGGTTCTGGCTCGATATCCAAATGAAGCGATTTACCTGTCTGCTTTTTAATGGCGACTAATTCAGCCACCACTTCCAACAAATGTGTTGTTGCAATCTCCATTCCAGCGTTCAATGCGGCTTCGGATTTGAACCAATGTCTATAGGAAATAGGTGAAGTGGAAATACCTCCATCCAGTCCTTCAGGTAAAAGCTTTGATAAGATATGAAAAGACCTGATGGTATAATCGTGTCGATCGGTAGTAGTCCAATCAGGAAAGTGAACCTGATCTTTTACAGTAGTTCGGTGAAAATCTCCGTATGGAAATCCATTCAAGGTGAAAACGTATGCGTTTTCAGATTTAAGCCAATCCTGAAATTCAGCTAGATGATCGGCCTTTTCGAGTATAAGGCTAGCCTCATTGGAAAGTCGTAAGCCAATTCCGAAAGGCTTTTCAACATTTAAACGCTTCTTTACTTCTGGAATGTATTTTTTGAGATTTTCAAAAGTAGCCTCCCAACTTTCTCCGGGGTGAATGTTGCTGCAATAAGTGAGGTGAAAACCTTTGATTTCCATGAATGGATAGTATTTAAAACTGAATTAACTAATAACCAAATTTTTCCTTTGGTTGAATCTTTTGAGTAAATCCACAGACTGATTAATTAATTCATGATCCATTTCGTGGACTTCTTCGCCTTTACCCAACGCCTTCAAAAGCATTATAGTGAGTTGGCCGCCTAGGTGCTCCTGGAATTCCTGCAAGCCTTTGATGAGATTTTCTCCTCCCAATTCAGGTGCGAATAGCTCAAATCCTAAGGTCTTAAACACGGCAATAATTCTAGAAAGGTCAGCTTCTGAAATCCATCCTTTCAGATACGAATAAGTCGAATCCAATGCAATACCGATTGCCACAGCTTCACCATGACGAATTCTAAAGTCACTCAAATGTTCCAGTTTGTGAGCTGCCCAGTGACCAAAATCTAACGGTCTGGATGAACCGAATTCGAAAGGGTCTTTTCCTGAAATATGATCTAAATGCATTTGAGCACAGCGAATGATCAATTCTTGCATTGGTGCCATATTACGCTTTGCTAGCGCAGTGGAATGATCTTCAATCCAAGTGAAAAAACTCAAATCCTTTATCAATGCAACTTTTATCGCTTCAGATATTCCAGATCTCCAATCTCTGTCATCCAGGGTTTTTAAGAAATTAAAATCATTCAATACAGCATAAGGTGGGGTAAAAGTCCCTAAGTAGTTCTTTTTGCCAAAAAGATTCACTGAGTTTTTCACGCCTACTGCTGAGTCATTTTGTGAAAGTACCGTGGTGGGAATTCTGATCAGGCGAATACCACGATGGGAAATCGCGGCAGCAAATCCAACCATATCAATAACCGCCCCGCCACCTATCACCGCGATATAAGAATGCCTATCAATCCCAAACAAATGCGTTGCTTCCACTATTTTCTTATAGATGGCCTCATCATTTTTTGAGGCTTCCCCACCTGCTACGACGATAGGATCACATGCAATTGAAAAAGATTCAGAATGGGCTTTCGCATAAGCTGTTAGCTGTAAAACCAACTGAGGATGGGCTTCTGCAACTCCACTGTCCACCACGAATAGCACGTTGGCATGCCTGCCTTTTGCCAACAGGTCAACAAATATTTTATTATTCAAGGAGAAAATATCCTCTGAAAAACATACAGAATATTTGAAGGGAACTGAAAATGATTGTTCAATAATCGTATTCATAATCAACAGGGTATAGGCTTAAGCTGTCAGCTGGAATAAATACAATTCCAAGCCCCTTTTAGTTCTTTGCTTCAGGTGACAGCGAATTTTTTGGCTAGCCAAAGTGATATTGGCAGCAACAATAATACAATTATTCCAATCTTCCATCCTGCGAATGCCGATGCTATGGAAGCATTGACAATAATTAGGGAAATAACGGCAGCTTTTACGGATTTGCCTATAAGTTTTGGGTCTTGGCTACGAATAGCTTTGACCAAAGGTGGAAAAATCATATAACCAAGTAGGGCTAAAAACGGTAGTACTTCCCAAATCGCAGTGTTATGTAGTAGGGGCATACTACCAATTACAGTGATTACGAATAAGTACATAAATAATCCGCCATAAAGCGCATTTCTGTTTTTGCCATGCACTTCTCCACGACTGACCATGGTAATAGCTGCTACAAATATCAAGGGAATCAATCCCAATGGCCAAAATTTGGTAAGCAGTTCAGGCATTACACTTACTCCCAGCAATAAGTTGCCGCTGCGGCAGAGCCCCATATTTATTGGGCCAAAAAAGTTCTGATGCTTTCCCCAATAATCATACAGTACGGCTAGAACAGCAACTGTCAAAGCAATTCCTGCAGCCACTAAATTCACCTGAGATGCAGCCACCACTCCTACAACTAATAGCAAAAAAGACATCCAAGCGGCCCCTTTTTTAGAAGCTCTTCCACTGGGAATGGGGCGCTCTGGTCGTTCTATCGCATCCAACTCTGCATCAAAGACATCATTGAATGCAACTCCTCCAGCATACAATCCAATTGTACTCAATGAAAGCCATGCAAGATTTATAAGAAATTCGTTGGCTCCAGAACCCCAATCAGCTACTATAAATATCCATGCCCCAGCTATGGCAAAACCAGCCCAGATATCTGCAAGAGCTGTAACTACATTGGCCGGACGAGTAAGTTGGAGATAGGCGAAAAACCGGGAAGACCCCATGATTAATTCTCTACATAATCAGAAGAACCTTCGACTCTAGGAGTTTGGCCGCCACGAAGTACGGAATTTCCGCTCATCTTCTTAGTTTGATCCAAAGGTGCCGCGTTAAGCCAGTCCTGCTCATCCATTTGTCCGCTTTGACCGAAGGCAGTTAATGCATTTTGGTAAGTAACGAGCTTAATATGTTCTTCAGGAATTCCTGATTTACGCATTAGATCAGCAGTTTTAGGCACTGCCAAGGGATCAGAAATCCCCCAATCTGCAGCGGAATTAACGATTATCCGCTCAGGTCCATATTGCTTCACGATTTCCACCATTCGTTCAGAACCCATTTTGGTATGTGGATAAATAGTAAACCCAGCGTAATACCCACGATCCAACACCTCCTTCACAGTCTCCTCATTGTTATGATCGACGATCACCATTTTTGGATCCAATCCATGCTCCTCGGATACATCCATACTACGTATGGTGCCTTTTCTTTTATCTCTATGTGGTGTGTGGATAAGTACCGGGAGATCCACTTCTTTTGCCAATTCTAATTGTAGTCTGTAAAATTTATCTTCCGCTTCGGTCTGATCATCGTAGCCGATTTCTCCAATAGCAACCACTCCTTCTTTTCCTACATAAAGTGGCAGCAATTCCATCACCTGTTCAGCCAAAGGCTCATTATTAGCCTCTTTGGAATTCAGGCCCATGGTACAATAGTGAACTATTCCAAACTGACTGGCGCGAAAACGTTCCCAACCAACCAACGTGCTGAAATAATCTTTGAAACTCCCAACTTCTGTGCGTGGCTGTCCCAGCCAAAATGCAGGTTCAATCACTGCTACGATACCAGCTTTTTGCATGGCTTCATAGTCATCGGTGGTACGGGATACGACGTGGATATGTGGATCTATATACATGATTAATTGAATTTAAATTATGGGATTGTAAAATTAGGATTTATACCCGGGTTCGCTGGAATTCCTCTCCAATGCTTTCCCAGGCAATAGCATCCATATCAAGAGTAGCGACTTGGTCGGAGTAAGATTCCAGGAGTTCTTTTGCTGGCAAATAAGCCGATTCTCTTAAAGCCAGAAGTGCTGATTTAACTTGAAGTTCATCTTTGGTTGATAATGTTTTCTTCAGATCATCCAAGTACAGTTCATCGACAAAGGGTGCTACCAGTCGCCAGATCTCCGGCATCACATCCCTTCCTGCTGCCCAGCGCTCATGCGCAAAATCACGGGCTATGGCAGCTAGAGCGAGATTTCTCCTTTCTTCTAACCCCTGAATTCTATACAAGGGGCGCTGCATAAAGATAGCTTTCAGCACCATTTGATTCCAATTGGCTTCTGGGAAATACTTTGCAGGAAAAGGATTGTTCAAGGCAATCGCATCAAAAACTGAGGAAATATTCGTTCGCAAGCCATCAATCGCCCGTGGAATCAAATCCTCCTGAAAAGGCATAAGTGGCAATGCTGCAAACAAAGCCTGATGCTCATTCATATCTGCAGTTTCAAATAGCTGGTTCATCGCAGTAAACCAAGTCTCTTTCTGCTGTGGATAACTCAGCATTAGCACCGTACGAGCGGTTTGCAGTTCATCCCAAAACTGAGGCTGAATGCCAGAAATCAACTGATTAGCTTTTGTCCTATCGTCAGCGGATAGCATGACTTTTTCTTTTTTGAAATACCTAGATGCTTGGCTGAAAGCCAGAAAAAACTTTGAAGGAATACCTTCAGTCTTAATCTTTTCGACTTGTTTGCTGAGCCAATCCAGTCCTTTTTGATTCGCTGGGTTTTCAAGCAATTGGGTGAGAAAGCTTGTTAATTCATTTTCCATATTCCGAGTTGCCGTTTAGGGCTTAGCGTCAACTTTACTTTAATTTTATAAAATACGTGGAAATCTACCGGATTATCCAGTTAGATAATGCTCAACGGTAGGAAAAAGTGCCACACCTGACAAAAATCACTTTCCCACATAATCAAAGACGGGTTCTTGTGTTTTTCACTTATCTTTTTGTGAGTTTTGCTTCTTACCTATGGCTTATGGATAGAAGGAATTTGTATTACCATGCAATGAACGTAAGATGATGTGCCTTAAACCAAACCTTATTTTATTGATAATAAGAGTTCTATGACTACGAGTGCTATATTTATTTCCCTTTGTGGATTAGGTTGGATCATTGCCTACATAGAAGCTTTACGAGTTGGCTTTCGGGATAAATCTTATGGAATTCCCTTTCTGACGCTCGCCTTAAACTTCTCTTGGGAGATTTATTACACTTTTCATGGCTACTTAGTCTTTGGATATCATGTATCGACTTTTGTCAATTGCATCTGGGTCCTGATAGATATTGGGATTTTGTACACCTACTTCAAGTATGGACATCATGAGGTTAAGGCAGGCAAGGGCACCTTTTATTGGCAAGCAGGTGCTTTTCTAGTGACATGTCTTATTATACAGCATTTAGCATTTGAATGGCTTGGAGTCGTAAACGGGGCGCTTTATGTTGGTTACTTTATTAACTTCTTGATGTCATTCCTATTTGTTCGAATGTACTTCCGTAGGCCTGATTTGAAAGGGCAATCCTTGCTCATCGCAATTCCTAAGTGCCTCGGTACTTTTTCCACCACGCTATTATTTGGAATAATCGGTTCCAAAACTGCAGGAGGAGTACACGAGCCAATTCTGTATTTTGGAATGATAATCTTTGTGACAGACTTGATTTATATTTCTCTGGTGGCAAGGAGGAGAAAAAATCTTCTAATGAGTTAAAGTAAGGTCTTATCGCTTGATCGTAAAGTTCAACTTTGAAAAAGCAATGGATTTTTATTCGTTTTATTGGAACACACGCAGAATACGATAAAATAAATGCAGACTTAATTTAATTTACTATGGATCTCAAACTTATAAAATCAGAGCAGGAATATCAATCTGCATTAGAGAGACTCGATCGACTATTTGATGCTAAAATCGGAACCAAAGAGAGCGACGAAGCGGACATTTTAGCTTTACTTATTGATGAGTACGAAAAGAGAAATTTTCCTATTGAAGCTCCCGATCCTATAGAAGCCATAAAAATAAGAATGAAAGAAATGGACCTGAAACAAAAAGACTTGGTAGGAATAATCGGAGGGAAAAGTCGTGTTTCCGAAGTGCTCAACCGTAAGAAAAAGCTCACGGTAGAGATGGTCAGAAACCTTGCTGTCCATCTTAATCTATCCGCTCAAATTCTGATTAATGATTATGCTTTAGCTGAATAGAGTCTGAAACGAATAAAAATCTAGAAGCCTCGATCAATTTAGGATAAAATGACTCTAAGGGAACGTAGAAGATTTCGAAAAAAAAGTTACAATCAATAAAGCTAACAGAACAAGATATCGAAGAAATTGCAGATTTCCTTGACTGCGGAATGCTCTGCTTCTTTCACATTCCAACTGGCACAATTGAATCTCATCCTGATCCACAGGATCCGTATTTCGACCCAGAACCCTGGGAAGATCTCATCGAAAAAATTGAATCTGATTGGGGCAACTATATGCGGTTTGAAAAAATGGATTCCAATGAGGGATTTAAGGTGATGGAAAATTTCGCCTATTCAATGACTGATAGCTATTTTAGAGAAAAGCTTTTAGACGAACTATCAAGACGGAAACCCTTTCAGAACTTCAAGTTTACGATCGACACATCTGAGTATAGACAAGATTGGTTTGACTTCAAAAAGAAAGCATATATTGACTTTGTGAAAAAGCAACTTGAATAAAAAAAATTCCAGTAGTTCGTCTAACTCCTTTAAATGAGAGGAAATATAACCTGTTAAAACCCAAAAATGGATGTAGTAAAACATTGTGAATTATGCGAGCATAGATTGTTCGATTTATCTATAGGTACAACATGCGGATTAACAAACTTGAAACCTGAGTTTAAAGGTAAATGCTCAAACATCAAGTTTGGCGATAATCATATTAGGCGTATCAAAGAGGTGTGCATCGACTACTACAAAGTCATTGAATATTGCTCACTTTGTTATGTATATGGTGATAGGAATTACTGTAATGCTTGGTGGATATCTATTAGGTTCACTGGCCTGGGACAAGGGAGTAATTTCCGCTGTTCCTCTAATTATTATAGGTGTGGGATTTTCGATTATTCCTGTCGCTACTGGACCATTAATAAAATTTAGCCAGGATGAGAAAATTGTGAAAGATAAGAAGTCTAAAATGGACGAGCTCTTGAAATCCTACAATATCGAATATAATTCAAAAATAGAGGTGGATGAGGATGTTCATGGAAACAAAGACGATGACGCAAAAATCAGTTTTTCAAGGCTGAATTATAAATGAATCTTTATAACCCGGTCGTCTAATTTTCAAAATTTTTAATATATATACCCGCTTTTCTGCCAGTAAAGCAAAGAGAATATTGATCCAGACACTCACCCCCCAATCGCAATCATACTTCTATTATCAGAATGAAGTGCTGGGTCAGACAATTTTTCCATGCTGTCCATACCGGCACGCACGGCTTTTTTCTTAAGGATAGATTCTAAAATCAGTTTTTCTACATCTTCGCCTGCGCGCATAGCTGTTAGCAAATCTGTTTCCTGATTTGAAAAAAGACAGTTTTTGATGCGTCCATTGGCCGTCAAACGAATCCGGTTGCAGGTTCCGCAGAAAGGATTGGTAACCGAACTGATAATTCCAAAATCGCCTCGATAGCCGGCTATTTTGAATTTACGTGCAGTGAAATTCTCCTCATTTGGAAGGGATGAAATTCGTTCAGTCCCGAAATGAGAACCCAATTGACCCAGCACTTCCTTTTCCGAAACCATCTTCGAGCGATCCCAGCTGTTGCCGTCAAAAGGCATAAATTCTATAAACCGTACAGATACGTTGAAGTCTTTAGTAAGATTCACCAGATCGACCAACTCATCCTCATTCGTTCCTTTTACCAGCACAGTATTGATCTTCAGATTGAATCCCTGATCATGAAGGAGTTTGAAATTTTCCATCGTTTTGGCAAAACCTGTTCTTCGGGTAATCTCAAAAAATCGATCTTCCCTCAAAGTATCCAAACTGAAATTGATGTTCTTGACACCCAATTTCTTAAAGTTATCCACATGCCTATCGATCAGCAAACCATTGGTTGTCAGTGATAGATCCACAGGGAGCTTGGAGAGCCCTTCGAGGATCTCGTGAATATCTTTGCGAAGCAGGGGCTCACCACCGGTCAACCGAATTTTATTCACTCCCAATCCAACAAAAATTCGAGCAAATTCAAGGACTTCCTCTGCGCTCATCAGCGAAGCTTTGGGGCTTAGCGGAATTCCATCAGCAGGCATACAGTATTTGCAGCGCAGATTGCACTTCTCTATCAGGGAGATTCGTAAGTAATTGTGGATCCGCCCAAAGGTGTCTTTTAGCTCATGTATATTACTAGCTGGGCTCATGATTGGCTCCTTTTAATATTCTAAATACATGCAATAAATGCGGGAAAACTGCATCCATTGATTCCTTTGCTCCATTGGTAGATCCAGGCAAAGCCAGGACGATGCTATCACCAATTGTTCCTGCCACGGATCTGGATAGCATTGCAAAGGGCATAATCTTCTGTCCATAGCTTCGAATTGCTTCCTCTATGCCGGGAATTCTCCGTTCCAAAATTGGCTCCAATGCCTCCGGAGTGACATCCCGTCGGGAAAGCCCTGTTCCTCCCGTGAAGATAACCAACTGATGCTTCTCGGTAAGTTCAAAAGTCCGTGCCCGTATCAACTCCAGCTCATCTGGAATGACCTCATAGGAGTTCACATTTACTCCATGTGACTTTAACTTATCCACAATTGCTTTCCCCGCACGATCCTCTTTAATCCCCTTGGAAATGGAATCTGAGCAAACTACCACCGCTGCCTGAATTTGGGTTGGGCTTTTGTCTTTAAAGCTGGATTTGCCTCCAGTTTTCTCTACCAGACCAATTTCGCGAATGGTAATTCCCTTATCTATTGGCTTGAGCATGTCATACATCGTCAGTGCTATTACCGATGCACCGTGCATTGCTTCCACTTCTACACCCGTTTTATAGACTGTCTTCACCGTAATATAAATCTTGATCTCCAGACCATCTATCTCATATTCAACCGCGGTATATTCCACCGGAAGAGGATGACAATCAGGAATGGTGATGTGGGTATTTTTCACTGCGAAAAGCCCTGCAACTTTCGCCATTTCAAACACATTTCCTTTTGGAACACGATTTTCCACCACAGCTGCGATAGTTTCAGCAGAACTGACATGGACAATCGCCTGTGCTTTTGCAGTGCGAAGCGTAGTGACTTTATGTGTGATATCTACCATTTATTTATCTGATTATCTGCATCCGATAGCTATCGGATCATGCCCGTTGCCATATTTTCTTTGTTTACCTGGCGGGAAGACCGAAGACGGGTGACCGAAGTTACAGCAATGCTAATGTTTACCCTATAATAAGTCGCTTTTAGTCTTTTACTGGTGCAATTGCGGATTTACAAATTTCCTTCAACTATTTACTTTCCACTGATGCTCAGCATTGTCAAGGATTTCCTTACCGAAGATCGGAACATGCTCCTTTACTTGATTGACTAGCCATTCCGTGGCTTCATATACTTGCTTTCTGCGCTTGGACGAGACAAAGACAAAAATGCATATCTCGCCAATCTTCACTGTACCCAAACTGTGGTAAATATGAAGGCAAGTCAAATCGAATTTCCCGAAAGCTGCCTCACGGATTTCATGCAATTTTTCATTGGCCATTTCCTCATACGTCGTGTATTCTATAGCAACAACTTTCTGATCGCCCACCTCATCCGCACGAACTTGACCTAAGAAAATATTATGTGCTCCAATGCTATGCTTGCTTTGATGCTTCGCAATAGAATCAGCTATAAATTCAGGAGAAATTGCTCCTTCAAGAAATACTTTTTTCATTTACTATATGCTTAAATTCTAATTCCATGAAATTCACAAAAACTTATCCACCGAATCAATTGTGGTTAAGTTGCCTTGCTTACTTCATATTCAATCAATTTCAAAATGTCCTTCGCCCCACCTCGAATGGCATTTACTTCAGAGAAACCTGCCTTTTTCAACAACCTTGAGGCTTTTATCGCTCTTCCTCCTGCTTGGCAAAACAGGAAAATATTGCTGTCTTTATCCAATTCTCGCAATCTACTTTCTAATTCCGAAAGTGGGATTTTAAGACAAAAGCTGGAAGGAATCTCAGGCTTTTCTCCGACTTCTCTCACATCGATAAGAATTCCTTTCTGCGAAAAGGCCAGTTCAGGAGTTATCAAATCCACTTTTTCAATCGTTGTTGTGGATGAAGATTCTAAGGGCTGATCGGCCAACTGGAATATCTGCTGATCATTCGTAAGCGTATTATAAACCAGAATTTTCCCTGATAGCACTTCTCCGATTCCAAGGATAATTTTAAGTGCTTCATTTGCCTGAAGCATGCCGATAATCCCTACTGTTGTTCCTAACACGCCAGCTTCTTCACAGTTCAATATTGACTTTTCTTCTTTTGGAAAAAGACTGCTATACGAAGGACCTCCTTTATAATTGAAAACAGATACTTGTCCCTGAAACCTGAAGATAGAGCCATAAATCATAGGCTTTTTTAATCTAGCGCTAGCTTCATCCAAGGTATACCGAACTTCTATATTATCAGTGGCATCGATGATCAAATCATAGGTTTGAATCAGGTTGTCCACATTTTCTTCCGACAAAAACTCAGAAACTATCTCAATCTGAGTAGTGGAATTCATTCGCTGAAGAGCTTGCTTAGCAGCTTCTACTTTCAGTTTTCCTATCGAATTCTCAGTATATAAAACTTGCCGATGAAGATTGCTTTCCTCTACTCGATCGCCATCCACAATTCCTATTTTCACTATTCCGGCAGCAACTAAATAAGGTAAAACTGCGCAGCCCAAACCACCCGCACCTACGACCAACACGCTACTTGCTATTAGCTTTTGCTGGCCCGAAGTTCCGATTCCTGGAAGGATGATTTGTCGCTGGAATCTTTCCATATCAACCTCCTGCAAATGGTGGAAGTAGAGCAACTTCGTCAGAATCTACAATATTCAAAGCCTGTTGCTTTGAGACGATCTTACGATTGACGGCTACCTGGAAAGGATATTGTTCAATGGCATATTTTGCTTCCAGTAATTCAAGCAACTCTGTCAAACCCATTGATTTATGGTCTAGTGTTTCAGAGTCACTTTGCACTGCTTCTGCGATATTTCCAAAATAGTTTACTGTAATCATAGCCTTAATTTAATACAGATAGCTCGAATTAATTACTAAACGGCAAGGTATTCAGGTTTTGGAAAATAAACTCGTCCTCCAAGACCCAGTCTTCCTTGAGTTGCTTTTTCACTCTTGCCAGATGTACCACCTCGCCAATAACAATGACGGCAGGAGCGCCAATTCCTTGACTCTGGCTGATGTCCACGATATTTTGAATTGTGCCAACAACCTCCTTTTGCTCTATTTTAGTGCCATCCTGGATGATAGCTATTGGCAAATCCTGTTTACCAAAAGAGGAATAAATTTCAGTGATTTGCTTCAGTTTGGCCATTCCCATCAACACCACAACTGTTGCAGATGATTGAGCTGCCAAAGTCAGATCTTTAGAAAGCTCTCGGTCACTAGTCGTTCCTGTGATTACCCAAAAACTCTCTGCAATGCCTCGACTAGTTACAGGAATTCCCACTGAGGCCGGAACGGCAACACTGGACGAAATTCCCGGGATTACCTCAACTTCTACTCCATGCGCCAAGGCATACATTTCTTCTTCTTTTCCCCTGCCAAAAACAAATGGATCTCCGCCTTTCACACGTACCACATGCCCAAATTCATTTGCATAGTCCACGATCAGCTCATTAATCTGATCCTGAGTATGACTGTGATTTCCTTTTCTTTTACCTACAAAAACCAATAATGCACGATTAGCATGCTTGAGGATCTCCTCATTGACCAGAGAATCATAAAGTACAACATCGGCGTTAGTCAGCGCTTTTACCCCTTTTAGAGTAAGCAGCTCCGGATCGCCGGGTCCGGCACCAAGGAGGGTGACTTTTGGGGATTTTCCTGTGATGGTTTTCATATGATTATAATTTGTCTTGTAAAGGCCATAACCTGTCCCGTGACGAAGGAAACGGGATGGAATCTCGCATGCATTATAATCATCCCAGTGTGTGACTTTTTAGTTATGCTCGATTTCATTGGTCCAATAGGTTTAGTGAGAGTAATTCAGCTTTGCTGTTTATATTCTGAACAAGGGATTTCTGCTCCGAATTGATGATGAGTTTGTGATGAGAAATCAGATTCACCAACGGGCACAGCTTCAATTTATTGGCCGATATGGCGTCAGCGAAAGTTTCTATGACTTCTTTTTTATAAACACCGATTAGCGGGTAATCATTCTTTCCGTCGCTGAGAAAGGTTACTGAGGCTGCTTTTTTCTCTGATTCTTCGGTCAAATCTAGAAGTAAGCCGGCTGTTATCTTTGGCACATCACAGCTGAGGATTAGATTTCGATGTGATTTGCTATGGCTCAATGCGGTATAAATTCCGCCAACAGGACCCTTATCAGCAAAAATGTCTTCTATCATTGGCAGGCCTACCAAATTATAATCTCCATTGCTGGTCACCAAAATGATATTGGAGGTAATCGGCATGATGGCCTCAATTATCCAACGGATAAAGGGTTTGCCTCTGTACAGAACCAATCCTTTCTCCGATTGCATCCTGACACTTTTCCCTCCACAGAGTACATAAGCCGATATTTCTGTTGATTTTTCCATGGCTAAACTGTCATCAATTTTATAAATGCAATGAATAACACGATGGAAAGGATGTATTTCAAAGTAACATTGGAGAATTTTTTACTACCGTAAATCGCTCCAAATGTACCCCCTAGTACAGCCGCAGGAATCAGATAACTGGCTTCGATAGGGATTTCTCCTCCACCAAGTAGAAAACCCAATGCCCCGGAGACTGAATTGACCCAAATGAAAAGGGCCGAAACTGCCGCAGCTTCCTTCATGTTTCCCCAGCGCAATAATAGAATCACTGGACTTAGAATAATTCCACCGCCTATGCCGATCATTCCTGAGAAAAAACCTATTCCCAATCCAATCAACAAAGCTAAAGTAGTTTTCACCGGTTCATTTTGATCTGGATTTATTTTGCCAAAAACACCTAATATCCTCAAAATTGCTATCAGCAGAAATACGCCTAGAATCTGCTTATAGAGTGTTGCATTGATCGTGATCATTCCTCCGGCAAACGCCGCCGGGATCGATGTAATGGCAAAGGGATAAAAGAGCTTCCAGCGAAAATGCTTAGCCTGACGAAAAAAAACAAATGAAATTCCCGCCACGAAAATATTCAAAATCAAGGCTGTAGGTTTCATCACGAGCAGAGGAACTCCAGCCAAAGCCATCATCGCGAGATAGCCGCTGGCACCTCCATGTCCTACACTGGCATACATAAAAGCAACCACAGCGAGGATCGCAGAAAATACAATTATGAAAACAGGGTCGTGAAAATCAATCATCTTAGTTTCTGTTTACAGCCAAGAATTGAACAGATTCACCTGCTCCCAATACTTCCAAATCCTCCGGAATCAATACCAGAGCATTTCCCAAAGCATAAGAAATCAACATGCTAGAGGCTTGTTTAGGGTAAATTTCAACCTCACCATTTTTCTCTGTTCCGAGGATGAAAAGCGTCTTTCCAAACTTGTTAAATGTACGATGCTTCAGAACTCCTGTCTGGAAATTTAAGTCAACATCTGGATTGCCTGACATGATTTTCAAAGCTGAAAGTGCATAAATCAGAAAGCAAGTCAAGGAAGATGCTGGATTTCCGGGTAGTGCAAAAACCAGCGTTTTCTCCGTTTTCCCAAACCAAAGAGGCTTGCCTGGCTTTTGATTCACCTTGTAGAAAATCTCGTTGACACCATTTGCCTGCAACGCCTCATTGACAAAGTCGTAATCTCCGACAGAAATACCGCCAGAGATTAGCAATAGATCGCTTTCAAGTCCTCTGATAATAGTTTTCTTGGTTGCTTCGAAATCATCCGCAACCTTTAGAATCCGCACTGAGTCAAATCCTCTGGACTTCAGCGCAGACTCTAACATGATTGCATTGCTTTCGTAAATACATCCGGGCTTCAGGGGACTTCCTGCCTCCTGAAGCTCATTTCCGGTTACGATAAGCGTAATTTTGGGTTTGTTAAAGACTAAAACCTCAGTGATTCCAAAACTGGTCAAAAAGCCCATTATGGATTCATTGATCTTTGTCCCTGCTGGTAAAACTTGCTCACCAGCCTGTACCTGCTCACCAATTTCCCGCACATTTGTGCGTTTTTCTGGCATGTTCTGAATGGCTATTTTACTTCCATTCACTTCCACATGCTCCTGCATAATAACAGTATCCGCTTGATCTGGCACGTAGGCTCCTGTGAAGATACGCACGGCCTGATTTTCACCAATCGCAAACTCTAGTGCATCACCTGCTTTGCATTCCCCGATGACTTCCAGTTCATAGACTTCACCACTTCGGAATGCATACCCATCCATTGCCGATTGCCGGAAAGAAGGCAAACTGATAGGAGCTAGAATTTCTTCTGCCAGAAAACATCCATAGGCATCCCTGAGAGGCATTTTTACCTTTGGTAGCTGGCCTGTGTGAGTTTTAATTAAATCTAAAGCTTCAGAAACTGAAATCATCTTAATGTGGAATCTCGGATAAACTTATAAAAAATTACGTATAAATACTTACTTTTCTACGTATTTATTTGTTGAGTTACGCTTTTTGAAGCATAATCTGCTTCTACTAATGAAGCTCTGGTATTTTTTGCGCAAAAAAAAACGCTAATCAAAGCGTTTTTAAATTGTTTGGAATATTCGTTACCAGCTACCGCCAGCCCCGCCGCCGCCGAAGCCACCGCCTCCGAAACCTCCGAAGCCACCGCCTCCGCTACCACCACCAAATCCACCGCCGCCGAAGCCGCCGCCAGAAGATCGGCCACCGCCGCCAAGCATACCAGCCAGCATGATCGTAGTCCAGAGACCTACTCCTCCGCCTCTGCCGCCCATGTGGTTGTTATTGTCATTTCTATTTCTCAAAAGAGGAAGGACAACAAAGATGAATAGGAAGAACAAAACCATTAAGATTGCTCCACCACTATTTCCCGAGGACTCTACATCCTCAGCAGTGTATTCTCCTGAAGCGAGTTTGAAAATCATATCAGTTGCCTCATTCAGACCTTGGTAATATGCTTCCTGTCGGAAATTGGGAAGAATCAGGTTCTCCACTATTCGTTTTGCCAATGCATCAGGAACTGCGCCTTCCATGCCATAGCCAGTCGCAATAAAAACCTTGCGATCGTCCATTGCGGCAAGAATCAAGACCCCATTGTCATTATCTCCTCCACCAATCCCCCAAGATTGGCCAAGCCGAAAAGCATAATCAGAAATGTCGTATTGACCTACTGATCGCATCATCACGATGGCTATCTGGGTAGAAGTACTATCGTTGTAAGCGACCAATTTGCTTTCCAACTGAGCCGCTTCAGCCGATGAAAGTGTATTGGTGAAATCATTCACCAGCTTTGGCGGATTGGGCGCAGGCGGGAAGTCCTGAGCCTGAAGGCTAAGTGTGAATAATAATAAAATTAGTATAAGGGGGCGGATCTTATGATCCAAAAGAAATCTCATCAGGAAGTTCGTTTATGTCTGAATCACCCTGATAGGGGAAATGCGCTCCAAGTTGCTCGCCGGCCATGTGAATGCCGTCGATCAGACCTTGTGTAAATTGACCCTGCTTGAATAAGACGGTCATGTGTTCTTTTATTTGTTCCCAGAAATGATCCGGAACTACTTCGTTAATGCCTTTGTCTCCTAAAATCGCAAAGCGCTTATCGACTACGGCAAGATAGAATAATACGCCATTTCGATCCTTGGTTTGATGCATTTTGAGGGTATCAAATACCTTCACCGCACGGTCTAGAACCTCGCCTTTGCATCGGCTTTCTATATGAACTTGGATTTCTCCAGAGGTGGAAACTTCAGCAGACCGAATAGCATTTACTATAGCTTCCCGGTCTGCTTTTGAGAATAATTTCTCAGCCATGATAATTTGTGTTAAAACTGAACTGTAGGTGCATTTTCGGATCCAGCGGATGCCTCAAAGTAACCTTTCTGCTCGAATCCATACCAACCCGCAAAGATGTTGTTCGGGAAAGTGCGAAGATTTGAATTGTAATCCTGAACTGACTGATTGAAATTACGTCTGGCTACAGCGATTCTGTTTTCTGTGCCTTCCAGTTGAGCTTGTAGTTCCAGGAAATTTTGATTTGCTTTTAACTCTGGATAGCGCTCTACGCTTACCAATAACCTACCTAACGCACCGGAAAGTTGATCCTGTGCACCTTGGAATTCAGCGAGTTTTTCAGGAGTGAGATTGGTGGCATCCACATTTACTGAGGTCGCCTTTGCCCGCGCTTCGATCACGCCAGTCAAGGTCTCTTGCTCAAATTCTGCATAGCCTTTAACTGTGTTTACCAAATTAGGAATCAAGTCAGATCGACGTTGATATTGTGTTTCTACCTCAGCCCATTGGCCATTGATCACTTCTTCTGTTTGGACAAAAGTGTTATATGTTCCTACGGCCTTGGTATAAATAAAAATACCTAGAACCAGAAGTATCCCAATAGGAATTAAGAATTTTTTCATCTGTTTATAATTTGTTTTTTAATGGTCTCATGGAATCTCGCCTGGAGGACAATCATACCTCAATGTGACCTTCAGTCCTGCACGATTTCATGTTTTACGAATTGATTTTTTACAACTTGATTACTCACGTATTTAAGTATAAGAGGTTTGATTATTTCCCCTTCCTTCCCTCAAAATTACCGCTTTTATCTTAATACAATCCAAAACGCTACTAAATCTGTTTTTTGAGAGTAAGGGTAAACTTGTGGTCTTTAAATTTGGTGAGATCATCTCCCTCATACCGACGAATCTCCAGTTCGATTTTCTTTCCAGGTTCAGATCTCAGCAGCTTGTTAATTTCAGCCAGCTCCCAAATGAACGTAGGTATCTTATTTATCACTAATATTTCATCGTATGCCTGTACACCAGCTTGCTGTGCCGGGGACCCAGGGCGGATTTCAGATATATAGATCCTATTATCATCGTCGGGAATCTTTTTCAATGACATTCCACTCATATCATATTCAAAAGGCGTGTAGAAATTGTGGGCTTTTCGTACGAGTAAGCGGTTTCGAGGATAATCAAAAATAAGTTTAGATCTCCCAAGTACTTCAGATCCCAAGCTACCCTGGCGACCAGATTCCTTAATGACGTAGCTATATGGTGTTTCCTCGGGGTAGGAAGTGAGCACCTCATCCAATTTGAAATTTGCAAATTTCATATAATCCACTCGACCTATGTATCCAAACAAAACACCTCCAAGACTTTGCCCCAAAGCTGATTCAATAAAAAGTGGCGGCATGGTAATGTCTTCTGAAGTCTCTCGGTTAAGTAATAGTCCATGATTAGCACCAGTATCGATCAACAGCTTAGGATATAGGAATGTGCCATCTTTTTGCTTCACCATAGCACTTATGTAAGGTTTGTTGTCATAAATTTCCATTTCTAGTTTTCTGTAGAAAGGTGGTTTCAACTTAAGCGCATTAGGCTTATAAAAAACTATTTTTCCCTCGTCATAATTGATTTTTACTGGATTGAATTTGAAAAATTCATATCCAATAATCCCATAAACCGGAACTCCAATGACGGATTCTAGCTCTAGGAATTCCTGCTCTAAAACAAGCAAACTTTGGAATATGCCCTCTATAGGACCTAAATCAAAATGATTGATCGGAGAGACAGAGGCCATTATATCATCGGTGCCATCAGCTCCTACCAGTTTTAATCTGCGTGTATAATTTAACCCCAAAGCGTCGCCCAGTTTTTTGCTAAACAAAATATTAGAACGTACGCCAGTATCTACCAAAAAATTTAATGGGGTATTTCCATTGATCGAAATAGGAATAATAATCAAACTATTAGAAGCGATAAAAGGAACAATAACCTTACGCTTTTCTTCTTTCATGAAAAACCCGGGAACCTGAGCTATGCACAGAAACTGCATAGCAAGAAATAATGCGAGAAATAGCGGTAAGCGTTTACACATAGATTTCTGAAAACACTGATGTTTCAAATAAGTTACTCTGTTTTGTGAAAATTATAAGGATTCTAACAAAAACTACCTATTTCACCACGTCTTTATCAGCTTTAGGTTTAATTAGATTGAAACCAAATTACTGAGTTTGATCCATGAGGTTTGTCAAAAAATGGAGAATGACTCATCTTTAATTTAAATTATTTTGAACACATGGCAGACAAGGCCCTGATAGAAAAGGCTAAAAAAATCTTCGAGAATTTCCTCACAAAGCAAGGAAGTAGAAAAACCCCTGAGAGATTTTCAGTAATAGATGAATTATATTCTCTTCCAGAAGATGAGCATATGGATGTGGAAGGACTATTTCTCAGCATGAGAAATAAGGGTTATACCATTAGCAGGGCAACTATTTACAATACACTGGACTTATTGGTGGAAAGTGGGCTGGCGGTAAAGCACCAGTTCAAAGACAAAGTAGCACTCTACGAACAAGCGCTGACCTATAAGCATCATGACCATCATGTATGCAATCAATGCCGAAAAATCAGGGAATTTTCCGATCCAAAAATTAACGAGATAAAAGAGGAAATAGGCAGGTCTTTCAGATCATCCATCAAAAGCCATTCACTCGTGCTGTATGGGGATTGTGAAATAGAAAACTGCGAAAACTTGCAGGTGATTTAAGGGAGGTACTTTGACTGCCGAAAAGCTGAGAGCGAATTAAAAGCTTAAAAGTGATTTGCAGCTTACTGTGTTTTCCCCGAAAATCTCCATGTCCACTTTGGTTTATTTTTTCTATTAAGAGAAAATCTTCTTATAAAAAGGTTTGCGATACAAAAACTGTAAATAAATCAACGGGTATAAGAATAAAGTAGCCAAGACAAACGGTGCCGAAAACTCTATTTCATCCATGATTTCTGAATGATTTCCTAGATTTATTATCCGATGTTTATGCCTCCATTTTTTCAGGAAAAAAGGAAGCACAATACCGATATCTGTAAAGTAGTATTCTGATGGTGATGTTTCACTTTCGCTGATTTCACTGTTCCATTGCTGCTTGAAAAGTAAAAAATTCAATTCCAGTAAAACTAAATCCCCAATTTCAGATCCGTCAAACCTTACTAATTTCACGGGTGGAAATGGTGGACTTAGCTTCGTGAAGAGTGTCTCATCAAAGCCGTCTTTCACCGACATATAGTCTTGATTGACCTTGGTAGATATATTAATCTTCATTTTTTTCAGAAGCTTAAGACAAATAGAAGAAAGAGAATAAGCCAAATGCCATCCATAAAATGCCAGTAAAAGGTGAACAAGCGAACACGCATTTTCTCAAATGGATTGGTGTGAATAATTAGCTTTTGAATTTCGTCTTTTCTGCTTT
Source organism: Algoriphagus aurantiacus (assembly GCF_035156405.1). Lineage (NCBI taxonomy): Bacteria > Pseudomonadati > Bacteroidota > Cytophagia > Cytophagales > Cyclobacteriaceae > Algoriphagus > Algoriphagus aurantiacus. The sequence goes on from NZ_JAXRUT010000014.1 coordinate 92,480, forward strand.
TGTCCAGCTGGAAATAAAGAATCAGCGCAAAAATCATCGCTCCCAACAGGTGGAAAATATGTATGCCACTCAGGACGTATAAAAAACTTCCGCTTGGAATGCCTGTGAATTCAATGCCTTTGGACTTCAATTCAAACCATCCGATTACCTGTAAGACAGTAAACGCCAATCCTAGCAAAACCGTATTTCTTAGCGAGCTAAGTAGTTTTTCAGTGTTTTCTTCGTGGTAGGCAATTCTGATGGATGTAGCCGAAAACCCACTCACGACCAATAAAAAAGTGGAAATCAGAAAGGCAATGGGCACAGTCTGATTCATACCGGCTAGGATATCTCGGGAGGAAAAGAGAAAAGCAAAAGTCAGGAACAAAAATATCAGTCCACTCCCGATCATTCCCAAATAGAGGAGCGTTTCGTATGGATGAAGTCGTTCAATCCGCTGAAACAGGGTTAGTTGTTGCTTTAATTTTGTCATTACTCAGAAAACAGTCAAATGAGACGAAGGTTCAGAGAATTGTAAAAGAACTTGGGTTTATCGTTTCGTGATCACATTTCCTTTGAATCGAACTTTTGATGTTTGTGATGACACAAACATCGGCGGATTTTATCACTTTGATTCACAATTTCCCTCTATTTGAAATCAAGAAAGCGCTCTGCCTCTGTTCGTGTCCCACGAACGGGATCTTGAGACACTATCCTAAGTTTTTTACGAATTGAACTATTGATGTTTGTGAGACACAAACATCGGCGGATAGATAGCACAAGTATTGGAGGGACGACAGCACCAACTTCGGTGCTAGTCATTTTCGAAGCTTGGTTTTAGCCGGATAAAAGCCAGCTCTTTTTCTTTTTTCAAAAATGAATAGATCGAACCATTATGTACAAAAGTCTTTCCTTCGAAGTATTTGCCCATAATTGGAATACTGTTTTGCAGCTTTTGCTCATGGATTTGATCCAGCTTCTCGTCAAAAACAGTCAATACATACACATACTTCGGTTTCTGGGGATTGCCGCTGTCTAGTTCACGGCTATACCGATAGAATCGCTGAGCTTTATGATCCTTCACCAGTGGACCAAATACTACCTCATCATTTTTGCGCTTTACCCAGTACATATATAGTTGTTGGTCAGTGATGTCTTTTCGGTATTTTCCAGATTTCTGATCAGAAGTGAGTCTGCTATGATACGTCTTATGGATCACAGAGTCGCTTTCATGATCGTAATACCACAATTCATTCCTTGCAGAGGTGGAAAGAATGATGTCAGGACCATTTAGAAGCAGGAACTTCATTTCCGGAGAGCTGTTTCTCCTGCCAATATCATAATCAACTGTGATGGTATATTCTTTCAATTGATCCCAAAAGTCGATCGGAATAAGCTTTAGAGATCTGTCCACTAGATTTACTTTTGCTATTCCCAATACATTTCCTCCAATTTTGAAGTTGCCGTAGAAGCTAGCCAGATAGGATCCATCAGTGGAAATCTCGCCAAGTCCATCTATTTCCGTATCAAAGGGAAGGCGATCTCCAGATAGCTCTCGGTTAATGAGTTCATATGAGGCTATTTTCTTTCCGGAGGAATTAAGCTTGTGGATCACACGGTATTCTTTGAAATAGGTGTCGCCAAGGAGAGTTTTCTTAAGACCGAAAGGGAAGTATTGTTTAACACTATTTGGTCCATTGACTTGGTAGTGAATCACACTATCAAGCTTCAGGCTATCCATATTGATTACCTCTACGCGGCCGGATTCGGGGGTTAGGTTATAGAGACGTCCCTCATTCACAGCATAATCAGACATATTAAGATCCATGTCCAGATAGATCCTGTCTTCGCCAGCATCGATATGAACGGTGTCTAGCACATAATTAAAGTCTGGAGAAACATTGGCTACTGGCAACTGTACTTCCACAGCTTTTTCTCCACAAGAGATAAACAGTAGAAAAAGAACTAGTGTACAGGTTGGTTTCATTTTCTAAAAATTATAATCAAAAATCCATAAAGCCAACTTATTTCGAATGTTCATAATGGTTTGAAGTATTCAGAACTTACTCTTATTTGAATTTTGGTGTTAGTCTGACAAAAGCAAGTTCGTCATCGATATTAAGATAACTGTACAGCATACCGTCCTTTAAGAAAATGTTTGAGGAATTATGAAAATTGCGAAGTGTTTGTTCTTTGATCATAACAAAGTCAGAATCAAAAAAAGTGATCACTGGACCATTCTTATCACGGCTATATCTCCAGTACATTTCCTGCTCGGGAAACTCATAAAATTTACGAAAACTTACCTGCTGATTTTTCAAAGCAGAGGCTTCAGACCATTCTTCCCGTGAACTCACGGTGGTAGCAAAATTTCCAATACGCGTATTGGATGTCAGATTGGCTTTATATTCATGATGATATAAACTGTCTTTCTCTGAATTGTGTCGGAAGACCTCGTTGTACGCTGAAGAACTGATGATCAGCTCATCTCCCATAAAATCCAAATAAACAGATTCACCTATGGACATGGTGCCTCCTCCTGACATCTCCATACTTATTCTGAACTGGTCCAATTTCTGAAATAGGGCCATCGGAATATAGTTGATAGAATCTGTCAGGAGATCTATAATCACGAGTCCAGAGGAAGAGGATGGTTTTCTAAAATTCTCAAGCTCTGCTACGTACAAATTCCCATTCTCTGAAAACACGCCTCGGTAGCTGACATGTTGATTTTCCTCCAATTCATACCCCTTCAGATTTCGCTGGTCAAATTGGTAGGACTTTAGCAACTCTCCTTTTGGAGAAATCCGGACAATTCTATTGAAGTCGAATAGACAAAGGTCTCCGTTTTCAAGTACCTGCATCCGTGACAAGTATCCACCGCCAACACCATTCGGACCTTCATTATCCAATTGGACGGTTTCTTTTAATTTAAGATTATCCAGATCCACTATTTCCAGAATCAGAGATTCAGGATTGAGGTTGTAGAGATACTTACGGTCACTGGAAACGTCGGAAATCCCAAGTCCCTGATTGAGGAAAAAGAAATGATCTCCGGCATCTACCACCACGGTGTCCGAAGTATAGGTAAAGATGAAATCAGCCTCAGATTTGTATTCCGATTTTTTCTCAGTATTACAGCTTAAAAGGGCAATTACAAGTATTAGAAATCTATTCATCAGTAAAAGTTGGTTTTAGCCTTATAAAGGCTAATTCATCCTCGATATTAACAAATTGATAATAGTCTCCATTCTTTATAAAAGGTTTGCCGGTCATTTCCCAATTCTCCAATTGGAATTCTCCAAGTTGGTTGAGATCCATATCGAAAAAGGTGAAGTAGTAGTTCCTTACCATCGTATCGCCTTTCATGTGATCAAAGTCAGAAGAGATCCTCCAGAGCATATCTCGCTCTGAATCGTGTATTAAGCTACCAAAACTAACCTCTTTGTCTCTGGCATTTCTTGCTTCTCTGAATGCTTCCGGAGAGGTAACTTTTATGGAATAATTCACCGGTTTTACATTCTCGGTTAGGTTAGATGTATTTGCTTTTACTGTTACTTCCAGCGTTGATTTATCCAAAATCCAGAACTCATTGATAGCGGAAGACTGTATGATGATTTTGTCTTCCAGCTCAAGTAGTTCAATATTTTCACCGAATTTTCCCTTCATTCCAGATGGCCCACTCATTTCAACTTCGATGGTGAATTGATCCAACTTGTCCATCTGCGGAATTGGGATCACATTGACTTCCGAGGTTTCCAAGTCAATCTTTGCTAAGCCTTCGTTATCGTAAGGATTCTCTTGGGTTCCATACCAGGAATAGAAGGTAGTTCCATCGGAAGAAATAATTCCTCCCGGTTTTAACTCTTCATTCGGAGCCATAGAGCCTTGGAGAAGATCCTCTTTTTTAATAGAATGATTGGTTACACTGTTCGTAGTAAGGTCTATTTTAATTAAGTTACCCCATGCGGAGAGCATAATCTCATCTTTCGAAAAGGCTTTATAATTAAAAAAATAAGGACTTGTACCAATCCCATTTGGGCCTTCCTGCTCTAATTTCACTACCCCAGAAAGTTTCAATTGATCCAGATCCACTATTTCCATCTCAAAAGTTTTTGCATTGAAATTGAGCAGATACTTTCCGTCAGGACTAAGATCTGATGAACCTAAATTCTGCGATAAATAGATAAAGTGATCTCCTGGATCTACCTGTACCGTATCAAGGGTGTAGGAAAAATCAAAATCAGCATTTTTAGAATCCTCAGAACTTTTCTCAGAAGAACATCCGACCAAAGCCAATGCAAGCAGTAAACTATTGTATTTATTCATAGGAAATTATGGGTTTAAGCCTTACAAAAGCGAGTTCATCATCGATATTCAAAAAGGTATAGATCATGCCTTCGCGGGCGAAATACTCGTATGGAAGGACGAAATCTGAAGGAAGTAATACCTCATGAAGCTGGTTAAACGCTGGATTGAAGGCTGTCAGGACAGTTTTGTATAGTACTGTATCGCCTTTCATGCGATCCATTTCCTTTGCAAAGCGCCAATAGACATCATTTTGATCATCAAAAAATAAGTGGCCATACATTACTTCCTTGTCCTTCTCTTTACTGATCTCTTGGAAGTCTTCCATCGTTTCAGAACGCTTAGCGTAATTGGCCTTAGCTTCCTTACTTGTGATGCTACTTGAGAAATCTTTAGATGTCAGTGAATCCGTTTTCAGGTGATAGAAATAGACTTTGTTTTGTACCGAATTGGAATAAATAATGCTGTCGTTCTGTAAAGAGAGGTGTATTTGGGCCATGCCCATAGAGCTGGCATATTCGCTCCCGTCGAAATAGAGCACAGTCTTGTATTTATCCAGTTCCTTAAAAAGATCAGTAGGTAAATACTTCACTATTTGATTCTCTAGATCAAATAGGGCAAAGCCTTCTGGCATTTCTTCCATTTGCTCTTTTCCATAGAGATTCAGAATTGTCTTCCTGTCTCTTGAGAGAGTTTCATTTAGCTTGATTCTCATTCCATCTTCTAGTTTCTCACCTTCAAATTCCTGCTTCGCATAGACCATGGTAGAAAGCTTATTTCCCTCTTGATCGAAATGATAAAATTCATAACTGTCAGAAAGATAAAATGTCCCATCTGGTAGCATATAGACGTTGGATACATAGGGAGATCGAATGGCATTGGGACCATCCAAGCTCATAGGAATGACTCGTTCTAGCTTGAGATTTTCCAGATCTATTACTTCGAGGCCTGGTTCATTAGCTCCCGTTTTGAAATTGTAGAAAAGCTGTCCGTCATCAGAAAGATCTGAAGTGGTTACCTGCCAGTTTAAATGAATAAACTGATCGCCTGCGTCTACCATCACGGTATCTAGTTCATAGGAAAAATCAATAGTTTCTGCTTGAGTACTTTCTGCGGAGTCTTTGGAGTTGCAACTGACAAATGCTGTCAAGATAAATAGGAATACCAGTCTAGTATTATTCATAGCTTGGTTTGATTCGGATGAAGCCCAGCTCATCCTCTAGGTTGATGTAAGAATATAAAATGCCGTCTTTGAAGAATGTGAGCGAATCCATTTCCGAATAGTCCACCTTTTTCTCATGTAGCTGGGTAAGATCCTTATCAAAAATGGTTAATACATTACTGTAGGTTGCCGAATCGCCGATCTTACGATCAAGGTCTCTTGAGAATCGCCAGAATTTCTCGTTTTGATCATCGTAGTGAAGCTTGGAAAAAGTCACTTCTTTCAACTTCTCCGCACCGAGATCAAATAGCTCTTTCTGTGAACCAGCATTTTTCTGATAGTTGCCTTTCTTGGCATCATCAGTTAGCTCGGAGTGAAAAGACTTTTTCTCAACAGGGCCATCTGAAGGGTTCACCAGGTATAGTTCGTTGTATGCAGTTGATGAAATAAGAATTTTGTCTTGAAAAGGCACAAATAAAATAGTCTCTGCCATTGACATTTTGCTATTACCATCCGGACTAAAGACAATTTCAAATTTTTCAATTTCTTCAAAAATATCCAGTGGGATTTTTTTCAGTTCCATGGAATTGAGATTGACTATTGCCAGGCCACTTTTAGGACTTTTATTATCCTGTAGGCCGTAGCTGCTGTAGAAGAATTTGCCGTCGTCAGACATAAATCCTTCAGGATATATTTTCTCCAGTTCTGATAAGGGTTCTCCCTTCAGCGAATCTGTAGTAAGCCAATACCTGCTCATCTGATCACGGGTAGCATTTAGTTTGATCATGTAGCTCCAGGTATTCAGGAAGAGTTCACCACTATCAGAGACGTCCATCATGGGCATATATGAATTTGCAGCCCCTATCCCGGTAGGTCCTTCATTTTCGAGTTTGATGACTTCTTTAAGTGATAGATCGTCAAGGTCAATTACTTCCAATTCGGGGACTTTCGCATTGAAGTTGTAAAGTGTTTTCTTGTCAGAACTAAGGGATGAAGTAAATAGATTGTTCGTCAGGTGAATAAAATGGTCAGCTCCGGGATCGACTTTTACGGTATCAACTTCTACAGTAAAGTCTAGCTCAGTAGAATTAATAGAATCGGAATCAGTTTTTTCCGAGCAGGGAGCGAAAATAATCAGGAGGAAAAGTGGTACTAGTTTTTTCATGGTAGATATTGTACTAAGTAGTTGGTGGCATTATAATTTTTATCAGTTGGCTTCAAAAATCAAAAGTGAATACTGCGAAACCGAGCTCGTCTTCAACATTGACTATACCATACATTTTCCCATCCTTAAAAAAGGGAAAAATAGGTGGTCTGGGAAATTCTTTCATCTCGGTTTCCCCTGTCAAACCGAATTGTTCATCATAGCTAAAGAGGTAAGTGACGATACGTGGGGGAGTCTTCTCGTCTGGAGATAGTTGTTGCATAGACCCGAAACGGTAATAGCGTTTGTTTACAGCGTCCCACATAAATTCTCCAAAAAGTATCTGTTGACGTATTTCAGCACGTTTCTGATTGAATTCCGCCTGGCTATTGGCAGGTTTTGAATAGTCTCCCGTACGTTTTGGAGGAACTAGTTGGTGTGGAAAAGAAATCAGTTTGACAGATTCAGTTTTCTGGTCAAATAGATAAACATCGCTCGTAGAGCCTGTGGTAAGCAGGACTTGCCCATTCACTATGCCTGGGTGTGCGAAATCAGTAAAAAAACTACTGCGATCTTCGGTTAGCTTTAGGTAAAATTTCCGTAAGACTTCATCAAATACAGGGATAGGAATTAGTTTGACTTCATTAGTATTCAGATTAATACTGTATAATCCATCTAAACCACCATCTTGATCCTGTGGTACGGACAAGGCAAAATTTCCATCGGGACTGAGTTTAACCCGCTGGTAAAGATTTGATTCAAAAGAGGGGGGCAGTCCAGTCAGGGCACTTTCCCGAAGGGTAATGTTCTTTATTTTTGCTCCCTCTTGATTGAAGATGCCAAGGGAGTTGATCGAACCGAACACAAAATTATCGGAAGCAAGCCGTTGAAAGTTATTAGCATTTACTCCTATTCCATCAGGGCCTTCTTTTTCAAATGAATAGATAGCATTCAATTTGGAATTAGTGATATCAATCTTGAAAACCGCATCATCCAAATCATTGAATTGATAGAGCATCGAGTGATCTTCTGAAAGGTCAAATCCTACAGTAGCCTCCAAATAGATCAACTTGTCTCCTGGATCAACTACTACTGTATCCACCGAGAAAGTCAAGTTCTCTAGGATATTGTCGGATTTAGATTTTTCAGAATTGCTTTTTTCACTGCAAGAGGCAAAAGCAATAAAGAATAGAACTGGTAAGAGTTTTTTCATCAATTATTGGGATTGTTAATAGCTTGGTTTGACGCGAATAAAGGCCATCTCATCATTTAGGTTTAAGTAGGAATACAACATGCCATCTTTGAAGAAGGATTGATAATAAGAGTAATCATACTCCACCTTTTCCTCATGCAATTGATTGAGATCAGAGTCAAAAATTGTCAGGACAGTTTTCATTGCAAGGGAGTCTCCTATCATTCTTTCCATGTCATAACTGAATCTCCAATGTTTTTCATTCTCCTCATCGTAGAGAAATTTACCAAATTCTACCTCTTTAGAGTGCTCTTTGAAAATGGGTTTCCGTTCTTCTTCACTGCTAGATTCATTTGTGGAATTTCCTTTTTTTGCTTCTGCTGTGAGTTGGGAATGAAACACCTTATGAATTAGAGTGTCTTTTATCATGTCAAAGACAAATGCTTCATTAAAAGCGCTTGTGGATACAATTAGATTGTTTTTTGATTTTGCGATATAGGATGATTCTCCTTTTTCAAAACCATATTGGTTTTGTATAATAAACTGTTTGAGGCTACGGAGTTCTGGAATGGGGATTTTTCGGATCGTGGAATTAACTAAATCAACCAATGCAAGACCTTTCGTTGCGCCCACCTTCTTACCAGCGTCTTCCTTATAGATTGCATAAAGATGAGATCTATCATCACTAAAGACGGGGTGGTATTCGAAACGTTCTCCTTCCTCCATCTCATCCCCTTTGAAATAATTTGGACCGATTTTGATAGTTTTCATTTCGGTCCTCAGAGAGTCAAAAACTCTATACTCATTCCACCCTTCTACCACCAACTCATTCTGTTGAGTTACAAAAACCCCAAAAACTACTGGACCAATGCCTTTTGGGCCTTCTTTGTCCATTGGTTCTATTTTGATCAACTCTAGCTCATCCAGGTCAATGATCTCCAGGTTTGGGGCAAATGAATTTAAGTTGTATAAAAATTTCTTGTCAGGAGATACATTAGAGGTGGCCAAATAGATCTCCATAAAGTAAAACCTGTCCTTGAAATCAATTTGAACTGTGTCGATTTCCGTTGAAAAAGTGAAAGTTTGCATCTCGTCTTTAGATTTCACTTTCTTTTCTTGGCAAGAAGCGAAAGCGACAATTAATAGGAGAGGTAGTAGTTTTCTCATAGTTTCCTAAAAATCAAAGGTGAAAACTGCGAATCCCAGCTCATCTTCTATATTGACATAAGACCAGAGCTTGCCATCTTTGAAGAAAGCATTTGGAGGAATGGCCGTGAGGTCTTCCAAAAATTTCTCACCGATCAGGTCCAACTGGGGATCAAAAGCTGAGAGATAGACTTTGTTTTTAGGAGTCGCTTCTGTATCTGTATTCGGTATTCCTATTGAGCTGAAGCGATAAAACCGGTTCGATTGATCATCCCAAAGGAGTTGTTTAAATCCAACTTCAGAATGTATCAAAGCGTTCTGCTCTTTTCGTTCATCTGCTGAAGAGACTTCGTTTTTGATTTTTTTAGTCTTTTCTGTTTGTGTTAGCGTAAGGGGAAAAGTGACGTATTCCAGACTATCCAGCTCTGGATCATAGCGGTAAACTCCACTGGTTACAGGAGTGGTAATATAGACTTTAGAATTGATGGTTTGAACAGTAACTAATTGAATGGAACTCATCGGATAACCATATTCATTTGAGACAACACTATAGTCATGCGTTCGGTCTACATTTGGCAGGTCAATTACTTTCGAGTTCTCTGCCTCAAAATCGATTGATATAAGGTTGAAAACTGGGGCATTAAACGCAGTTTCCAAGAAAAAACCCCTTTGATTTTCGTCCATATAGGCAAACTGCGAAAGCATACTACGCTCCGGTCTTTCTCCACTTATTAGTTTGTCAATGGTATAATCAAAGTTTGGCATGAGCTCACCAGTATTTGAAAACATCCCTATTTTAGAATAGCTGTTGAAGATAAAATAACCATCTGATGCCAGCGTCATGTTTCCTTTATAGGGAGTTAAGCCATTTGGGCCTTCATTTTCAAAAGGATAGCTGGCTGCGAGAACCAATTTATTCAGATCTATCTCTTGTAACTGTAGAGTAGTTTCGTCAAACTTATATAGCTTTTGATGATCCTGACTCAGCGTAGAATTGTACAATCCGGAATTGAGATTTATGATGTCATCTCCGGGATCGATCAGCACAGTATCCACCGAATAAGTAAGATTTTCAAGAATATTTCCTGCTTGGGTAGTTTCTGATTCTTTGCTTCCGCAGGCTGAAAGAAGTGCGAGAATTGAAATAGTGAGTAGTTTTTTCATAATTATTTAAAAATCAAATGTGAATACAGCGAATCCCAATTCGTCTTCGACGTTGACATAGGAATATAGCTTGCCGTCTTTGAAGAATGAGCCAAATGGTATTTTGGATAAACCTTGAAATCGAGTCTCGCCGATTAATTCCAAATCTTTAGAATAAGCGATAAGGAATATTTCGAATTCTGTAGGCCAACCATCAGAATTTGAAGCAATAGCCCTATCTGCAAAGCGGAAATAACGTTGTGATTTTTCGTCCCAAAGGAAGCTCCGATACGTGATCTTATGGTTTAACTTTTTTAATTCTTCCTCAAACTCTCCTCTGCTTCCAACCTTGTTTTTTACCTCTCCGGTCTTTTCTAGAGGGACGATCTCATGTGGAAATTCTCGATAATAAAGGCTGTCTATGCTCGGGTCATAGATGTAGGTGCCATTGCCAACAGTACAGGAAATAAGAACCAGATCATTGAACTGTTGTAGATGGAGGAATTCACCTTTTTGCTCACCATCGCTTCTTATGAGGTATTTGTTAGCCCACTTAAACTCAGTAAGCTCCACCATTTTTTTTCTGTTTTCAAGCGAATCTATAACAGCGAAATAAAAGTCTCTTGTTTCAATGTTCACCGGCAAAGAATACAAGTTGAGATGCTTTGGATCTAGGGTAACTCTATTTCCTAGGGTGAAAGGTTCGATAGGAAAGCCTTCTGCAAATTCCTCTTGATCAAGATCCCAAGACTTGATTTTAAGGCCTTGGTCAGTAATAATGGAGGGTCTATGAAGGGTTGGAAAAAAAAAGCTGCTATCAGAAAGTGCGTAAAAGCCAAAGATATGACCTGGGCTGTTTGGGCCATCTTTGTCCAAAGTAAAGGAATTTACTAAGCTGAGATGGTCCACATCAATTTTCTGCATTTTTAGGCTTTTCAAAAAGTAGAAAAAGCGGCCGTCTGGTGATGAAGAGGTGCTGTAACCAAAAGAAAAATCTAAAATCTCATCACCAGTATCAACCATCACTGTATCGATGGAATAAGTCAGCTTCTCCAGGATATTTGTGGGCTCTTTTTCACTCAAACTACTTTCAGAAGTAGGCTTTTCTGTACAAGCAGCAAATAAGGTCAAGATTAAAAGTGGGAGTAGTTTTTGCATCGTTGGTTCTAAAAATCAAAAATGAATACCGCAAACCCCAGCTCGTCTTCTACATTGACGTAGGAGTAGAGCTTGCCGTCTTTGAAAAACTTTTTAGAAAATGGGTCTATCGGTAGTTCAGTTTCAGCAAGCTGGTTGAGTTCATTGTCAAATACTGTAAGTACATTTTTGAAGATCAAAGAATCTCCCCGTTCTTTATCGTATTGCCGGGAAATCCTACAAAACCTTTGGTGGGTTTTATCAAAATAAATAGGGCCGAACTTGACACTTTTTGAAGCTTCCTTCCTGAGAATCTCCATTTCATTGATGGTTTCTGCTGATGTTTTGGAGGGAATAGCAGTTTGGTCTTGGGTCAGTTCTGAATGGAAAGTTTTAGTAGAGACTGTTTCACTTGCTAGGTCAAAAATAATCGCCTCATTAAAATAGGCAGTGGAGATAATGAGTTGATTATTTGCCAGTTCCAAATGGATGGGTTCATATGCTTTGTTGCTCAACCTTCCTTGTACAAAAAGCGAGTAGGTGAAAGGGTTGATTTTTTCAGCCAAATTGAGCTCGATTTTTTTCACATTTCTATCTTCCAAAGAAATGATCGCGAGCCCTTGAGGTACTTGTTCGATCGTTTCATATATGCCATAGAGTAGGTTCCCATTTGTGATTTTTGGATTAAATGGAGCCAGCTTATCCGGCTTGAGACCTGTCAATGCATCTTCCGAAAGGGAATACTTCTTCATGGAATTAAGGTCTGGCGGAAAGATTCTTACTTCCATCAATCCATAAAAGATCAGATTTCCCTTTTGGTCCAACTGAATGGCGTAAGGCCATCCAGTGCCGAGATCTCCTTCTTTATCGGTGACGATCTTTTTTAACAAGCTGAGAGTATCCAGATCTATAATTTCTAGCTCACTCTTTGGAGAAAAATTATATAATTTCTTTTGATCTACAGAAAGTGTGGAATGACTTAAGCCACTTTGGAGAAAGAGTAATTCCTCACCAGAGTCCACCATGACCGTATCCATCCGATAAGTAAAATTAAATTCTTCCTGATTGGATTGATCTGTTGGATTGCCACAAGCCAGACAAATGCCGAGTAAAAAAAGAGGTGTCAGTTTTTTCATGAGTTTAGAAATCAAAGGTGAAAACTGCGAAGCCCAATTCGTCTTCAACATTGACAAAGGAGTAGAGTTTGCCGTCTTTGAAGAAGCCAGCCATAGGTATTTCCGCAAGACTTTCAAGCTTTATTTCGCCTTTCAGATTTAGCTCCCTGTCATAGGCAAACATGAAGTGATCATATTTTTTTGAAGAGTCAGCGTTAGCACGAGGAAGTCCTATGCTTGCAAATCGATAGTATCGCTCTGTCTTTTCATCCCAGTAAAAACCCCAATAGTTGATTTGGGTATGAAACTTTTCTCTTTCGGCTTCCAGTTCCTTGGGGCTGTGCACTACATTTTTGACTGTTATGTCTTTCTCTAAGGGAGTTAATTCATGAGGAAACTCCTGAAACCATAAGCTGTCTATCTCTGGATTGTAGATATAAATACCATTTCCTACTGTAGAGGAAATTAAAACCAGATCGTTTGGTTGCTCAAGTCTTACTAGTTCCCCTCTCCCATCGCCTCCATCTCTACCGCTATTATATTCAACTTTATATTTTTCTATTTTATCAAACTCCGGGAGTTCAACTATTTTTTCTGTCTGACCTGAGGAATCCATCACAGCAAAATGTTTCCTTGCCACTTTAAACATAAGTGGCAAGGAATAAAACATTTTTCGGTCCAAATCCACTTGAAGCTGATAAGTTAGATTTAGACCGAGAGGGAATTCTTTTAGAAGTTCCCCTTCATTAAACTCAATATTGCGAATTCTCTTTCCGGTCTTGGAAAAAACCGAAGTAGATCCTAATAAGTCCTGAACCCAAAAATTTCCATTTGAAAGACTTTTAAAATAATAAACCAGCCTTCCTGTTCCATCAGGTCCCTCTTCCTCAAAGGGATAATTATTGACCAATTTTAGGGAAGTCAGATCAATTTCATGAAGGATGAATCTTGAGCGATCAAAGAAGTAAAATTGGTTTTTACTTGGTGAAAGGGAAGAGTAAGTTGATCCTAAATGCTTTAAATTTATAATCTCATCACCAGGATCAACTACCGCTGTATCGATGGAATAAGTCAGATTCTCCATGATATTTTTGGGCTCTTTGATGATAGAAACTACCTCAGATTTAGGCTTTTCCCCACAAGCTGAAAGTAGTGCAAGAGCTGAAATCGTAAGTAGTTTTCTCATGGGTTCAGAAGGTAAAAGTGAATACTGCGAATCCCAGCTCGTCTTCGACATTGACATAGGACCAGAGCTTGCCCTCTCTAAAAAACTTGAAACCCAAATAATCACCAGGGAATTCTTCCTCATGGAGTTGATTAAGGTCCTCATCAAATAAGGTAACTACCTCTTTGAAAACAGTCGAGTCCCCAATCTTACGATCCAACTCTCTAGAAAACCGCCAAAACTTCTTGTTAAAGTCATCATAATAAAAACGACTGAAACTGACCTGCTCTTCTGATTCGGCAAATATTGGCTCCAGTTCAGCTGGAGAATTCACTTCGAAAGTGACTTTCTCTGGGATTTCCTTGCTATTCTCAGTTAGGTTTGAATGAAACACTTTGTGAGAAATGGAATCAGTAGCCAAATCAAGAATATACACTTCATTGAAATTGGTGGAGGAAATTAGGATTCGATTGTCTAAAGGATCGATATAAGCTAATTCAATGGACCGGGATACCATTTGACCGTCCTTGAAAAAGCTTCTTACATACCCATGCATTCGCTCCCAAATTTCCAGGGGATAAGTTTTCAGACTCATGTTTTCCAGTTCCAATACTGCCAACCCGGTTTTTGCAAGATCATCATTTTCAGATCCATAGGCTGCATAGACATTTTTTCCATTTTGAGAAAGGGTCAAATCAAAATCTAAGGATTCATCAGGCTGAAATCCCTCAAATTTCTCCTCTCGGATTTTATAGGTTTTCATATTTGCCAATTGAGGGTCGAATTCCCGCAAATCCGTAAAACCGATAAAGAATGCTTTACCATCTAGGCTAATCACCAGTTTGCGTGGACGTCCTGTTCCGGCGGGACCTTCTTTTTCCATCTGGATTCGATCAGTTATTTGTAGTGATTCCAGATTTATAATTTCCATTTCGGAAGCAGCGGGATTGAAGTTGTACAGCTGATTTTGATCCGGAGAAAGCGCTGCAGTAGACAAGCCTAACCTTAAAAAGACAATACCATCTCCTGGATCTACCATCACGGTGTCCACAGTATAGGAAAAGTCAAATCCTTTACCCTCTTCTACCTCTGTGGTCCCGCCACAGGAAAAACAGAATAATGCTAAAATGATGATTGTTAATTTTTTCATAATTAGTTAAAATCAAAAGTGAATACTGCAAAACCCAGTTCGTCTTCGACGTTTACATAAGACCAGAGTTTGCCGTCTTTGAAGAATGCGTAGGAGGGAACTGTTTTTAATTTCTCCATCTTGGTCTCACCCAAGACATTGAAGTCTTTGTCGTAGGCAAAAAGGTGAATTTCATAGGTGGTAGGATCTCCTTGGCTTTTGCCATCGAAGGTTTTTACGCCGAAGCGGAAGTATGTCTGACGGGAATTATCCCATAGCATTTCCTGAAAATTGACATGTTCAAATATTTTATTTTGAATTTCACTCACCTGTTCCGGATCTGAAGGGTTTTTTGGGATTTCTATCTTCATTTCATTCGGTACAGATTGATGCTGGATATCAATGAATTTCATTTTTTCAGTTTGAAGATCCATATGGTAAAATCCACTCATGGCAGCTGTGGATATGATTAGTTCACTAGGCAACAAAGTGATGAAGCTACCGACAAAATAAAATGACAAGATTTCCATTCCAGCCTCATTTTTAAAAATCAAGGTGCCAGTATAATCATCTATGATTTTCATTTTGGGAATTGGCAAGGATCTAGCGACTTGAGTTTCTGGATTCAAAATAAAAAGGCCATATTCCCCGGCATCAGCGAAACTTGGTCGGGAATAAATCTTTTGGGTCCCGAAATCATAAACTGAGTTGGAATAGAGAGCATTGTAACTTTTGGCCAAAGTGGAATCTATTCCAGAGGGGACAAATTTCAAGTCTTTTGATTTTTTTGCGTTTTGGTCGAAAATCCCAATCGTATTATTACTTTTCAAAAAGATGTTTCCATCACGACCTATTTCTAATCCAGATAGGTAGCTCCCAATACCATCAGGCCCCTCAGCTTCAAATTCTGTTTTTTTCAGCACCACTAAATTATCCAAATCTACTTCTACGAGTTTATAGGGATCTCTCTCAAAAAAGTAAAGTTTTGTTTTGTCTTCTGTGAGACTATATGGATATAAACCATTGGCAATAATTAGGAAATCTTCACCCGGATCCACCAATACCGTGTCCACAGTATAAGTCAGATTTTCGAGGATGTTTTTCTGTTCAGTTGACTCGGGTTCTTTGCCACCACAGGCAGCAAGTAAGGTGAGAATTGAAATGGTCAGCTGATTTTTCATTGGGTTTAAAAATCAAAAGTGAATATTGCGAAGCCCAACTCGTCTTCTACATTGACATAAGACCAGAGCTTACCGTCTTTGAAGAAAGGTGATTCAAGCCTATCATTTATTTGATCTAGTCTTGTCTCTCCGAGGAGATTTAAGTCTTTGTCATAGATGAAAAGGAAAACTTCAGATTCTTTTTCCAATTCAGGCGTTTCTTGTGACATTAAATTATATCCCAATCGGAAATATTGCTGTCGCTTCTTATCCCATAAGAACTTATCAAAGCTTGTTTGATATTTGAATTTGGCCCATTCAGCATAAAACTCATTTTCACTCTCCACCTCATTTTTTACTTCTGCTGATTTTCTAGGAGCAACTTGTTGGTGAGCAAATTCATATAAAAGAAGCGAGTCTTTTTGATAGTCGTACACATAAGTATCTGAATTAGAGCTACTAGTGATGAATAGCCTATCATTCAAAATCTTTAAAGAAAGATTCTCCTTTATCCCTAAATAATGTCTTTCATTTTGGAGTTCTACCTTAAATCTTAAAGTTGAAACCATATTAGGCATTGAAATGCTTTTACCTGTTTTGGTTTCTGGATCTATAATAATTAGTCTTATATCTGAACTTGTTTTGTAAGGACTGGTCAATGCAAAGAGGTACTTTTCATCATGTGAGATATGGGCTTTGTAGGTAATTAGGCTTTCTTCATCAATGTCAAGACCTTCTATTTCTCTAAAATTGAATTTTAGACTTTTCTCCTTTTCTCCGTTCTTGTGGTAGGTTCCGACATTGATGGAAGAGGAAACAAATAAGAATCTATCCTTACTCAAAGGTTGGATAGAGGGAGGATTGAAACCGATAGAATTTGGGCCTTCTTTAGAGAATTGATACCTATCTGTCAATTCTAATTTTTGTAAATCGATTTCGTTAATGGCTGTTTTATTATAGTCATAATGGTAGAATTTCTGTTCGTCCAGAGAAACTGATGAAAACCTTGCACCATGAGATAGGTCAATAATATTCCCTCCCGGATCCACCACCACCGTATCCACCGTATAAGAAAGATTCTCAAGAATATTTCCAGCTTGTGATTCATTCGAATCAGCCGGTTTTTCGCAGGAAAAAAATAAAGGAAGACAAACAATCAGTAAAAAGGATTTCTGCATTCTAAAGAGTTTAGAATGAAAAATAGTTAATTCATTGCAGAATAGTTAGTTAATAAATCTAAAAAGTTAATATTTGATAATCTGACCGTTGCCAGTTTTAAAATGAGACCATCTGGGATTGTTGATCATCTTTAACAGACTATGGGTCAGCCCCTCATTTCGAACTTCAATCCTCAATTGCTCTTCTGTCTTCAGCTAAAATCTAATCCACCGACTCCATAAGCGTACGGAATGGAATCGCTTTTTCACCATATCTGGCCTGAGTTTCATAGCGTAGCTCTTTTGCATATCGGCTTTCGTACTCAATCAGTTTTTTGGTAGTCTCTGCAAAAAACTGCACGCTGTAATTAGTTACACTGTCATCCGGGCTATTCAGCAAGCGAAAGAATTTGTGCTCGATAAATAGGCCAGTGGCGAAAATATCAGGAATGTGGGTACCGCTCATCCATTGCACAAAATCCTCTTCGATGTCATTGGAAACGGTAAAAGTGATGTTGTAAAGAATCATAATAGGGGATTTTGGCGGGAATTTCGTTTTTTTGCAAACAGATTTAAGATTTCAAAGTTAGGAATCCAAAGACAAAAAAGTGATTATTCCTCTATCAAAGCTCCCCAATAAATGCATAAAATAGCCCAGGCTCCCCCAAAGGCACAAAATAAGCGAGTGATTATTGCGAAAATTGTGGTGGTTGCCTTATACGGAGTGGGTGCTATCGGTTTGAGCTTGCCAGAATACCGAGACTATTTTCTGATGCTTACTCCAACTCAGCTATTGCTTACTCTTATATTACTATTGGGCTTCCATCGTGGTTGGACTGATGCTTTTCCGATCTTTGCGGCGGCAGCATTTTGGATTGGTTTCGGAGCTGAGCTTATAGGAATTCACACAGGGTATATTTTCGGAGATTATGTCTATGGCCCGACTTTGGGCCCCATGCTCTGGGAAGTCCCGATAGTGATTGGCGTCAACTGGTTTATTTTAGTGTACCTGACGGGGGCGGTTTTTTATCAGTTGACCGACAATGATTACTATGCGGCCTTGCTTGGTGCTACAGCTATGACGGTGATCGATTATATCATGGAGCCTGTGGCAGTGGCCCTAGACTTTTGGTATTGGAAGTTTGAGATTATTCCTCCAGGTAATTACCTGACTTGGTTTATCGTGGCATTTTTGATTCATTTGATATATAGAAAAGGTAATTTTGATAAGAGGAATCCACTTGCGGCTTTTGTATTGGTTGCGATGATTCTATTTTTCACAATTCTCAATTTCACATTGGAGTTGTGATTTTTCCATAAAAAAGCGAGTTAAATCAATACGTACTAAAACAAAAAGTAGCCTCTAGGGTTGTAATTTTGATGATTGAAGCGATAGGATTTAGCATAGTAGGATTTGTGTTGATGGAATTGTCTGGGTGGGCGATTCACAAGTACCTAATGCATGGTCCGCTGTGGTTAATCCATAAGACACATCACGAGCATTCTGATTCGTTTTTTGAACTTAATGATTTGTTCTCATTCCTATTCGGGAGCATTGCTGTCCTCCTGATATTTCTGGGGATAGGGGATTTGGATTACAGATTTTGGATAGGGATTGGAATTAGCGCTTACGGTATGCTGTATTTCTTTCTCCATGACATTCTTATCCATCGCAGGGTGAAGTGGCTGGATCGACCGAGAAGTGGTTTTTTGAAAGGAATTTTCCTTGCTCATCAAGCTCATCATCATAGTAGAAAAAGGGACGGAGCTGTCTCATTTGGACTGTTTTTAGTGCCAAAGAAATATTTTAAGAATTTAGAAAAGTGAGCAACTACTCGATAAAGGATCTAGAGCAACTATCTGGAATCAAAGCACATACGCTAAGAATCTGGGAGCAGCGATACAATCTACTCAATCCCAAAAGGACTGAGACTAACATTCGTTATTATGATGATGAAGATCTAAAGCTGATCCTGAATGTGGCTATGCTCAATGCTCATGGTATCAAAATCAGCAAAATTGCTGCGATGAGTAGTACTGAGATCAGCGAAGAGATTATTCGACTAACTGATCAATCCTTGGATCATAACGATCAGATTCAAGCACTCACTATTTGTATGATAGAAATGGATGAGGATAGATTTGAAAAGATCCTTACTACCAACATCATCAAATTGGGATTTGAAGATACAATACTGAAAGTAGTATATCCCTTCCTTACCAAGATTGGTATTCTCTGGCTTACAGGAACTATCACACCCGCTCAGGAACATTTTATGTCTAATTTGATCAGGCAAAAGCTGATCGTGGCGATAGATGGAGAAGTAGGTCATNTTACCAAGATTGGTATTCTCTGGCTTACAGGAACTATCACACCCGCTCAGGAACATTTTATGTCTAATTTGATCAGGCAAAAGCTGATCGTGGCGATAGATGGAGAAGTAGGTCATAATCTCGGCAAAACCTTTATGCTATTTCTTCCAGAAGGTGAACTGCATGAAATCTCCCTTCTTTTTAGTTCATACCTAATTAAAAAGCATGGGCATAGGGTCATCTATTTAGGCCAAAATACTCCTGATGCAGATTTGGTTTCTGTATATAAAATGCAAAAGCCAGACTACCTACTTACAGTTATCACCTCTTCTCCCACTGGCGAAAAAGTGCAAGAATACCTAGATATGCTTGGAAGGGAATTTTCGAATTCAAAGGTTTTCGTGTCAGGCTTGCACACCTTGCAACAATCACTTTCTATCCCATCGAATATTTGTCTGCTGACTTATTCTAAAGAAATCAAGAGGGTTTTAGTAGAGTTAGAAGAGCAAGTTGTTTAGAGATTACTTTAATTTATTAAACAAAAGTATTCCTTGTGAATACTTTTTTTATGCCCAAATCTGGGTTTACAGCTTGTTTATTGCC
The DNA here is from genome assembly GCF_035156405.1 of Algoriphagus aurantiacus. Classification (NCBI taxonomy): domain Bacteria; kingdom Pseudomonadati; phylum Bacteroidota; class Cytophagia; order Cytophagales; family Cyclobacteriaceae; genus Algoriphagus; species Algoriphagus aurantiacus. The sequence continues at coordinate 112,333 of NZ_JAXRUT010000014.1, forward strand.
TATTTATGAATTTTAATCAGCTAATCTGTTTAAGTATCTGATAAAATAATTAAACAGAATGTTGTTATTTTGTTTAACGAATAGTAGATTTGTTTAAACAAAACGCAAAACCATGACTTCACTTGAATTCAGTTACCCGTTAGATAAGCTCTCTGGTGTATTAAAGCCTTTTGCATTAAAATTGACTAGGGATCTCGATGATGCAAATGATTTGCTTCAGGACACGATGGTAAAAGCCTTTACGAATCAGGACAAATTCGCTGAAGGTACTAACTTGAAAGCCTGGCTTTATACTATCATGAAGAACACCTTCATCACCAACTATCAGAAGATGGTGAGGCGTGCGACTTTTGTGGACACTACGGACAACATGCATTTTATCAATTCCAGCGGAGCATTAATAGAAAATTCTGCTTATGGAGAATTTGCTATGGATGATATATATGAGGCTATTGATAAGTTGGATGAAACTTTCAGCACTCCGTTTTTACTATATTATAGAGGATTCAAGTACCATGAAATCGCCGAGCGTCTAAGTATTCCGATTGGAACTGTGAAAAATAGAATTCATATTGCCCGTAAGAATCTTAAAGATGATTTGATGGTATATAAGCACGTAAATTAACCAGATAAAATCGAGCATGATTCAAGCAACACACGGAGGAATGATAATCCGTGACACGAGATTCTCCCGAATCGATCCCGATAACTATCGGGACGGGACAGGCTATGTGACCAATAAAAATCAATTATAAACACATGAATCAGAAACATGCGGTAGTTATTGGTTCTGGATTTGCAGGACTTTCTGCTGCAACCCATCTTGCTACTAACAATTTTTCAGTTACGCTCTTGGAGAAAAATGATTCTCCCGGTGGGAGAGCACGAAAATTTTCCAGCCAAGGATTCACTTTCGATATGGGTCCAAGCTGGTATTGGATGCCTGATGTATTCGAAGAATACTTTTCACATTTTGGTAAAAAACCATCAGATTATTATGATCTAATACGTCTAGATCCATCCTATTCTGTGATTTATGGTCAGGACGATATTTTGGATATTCCAGCAAATTTGGATGCGTTTAAATCTATGCTGGAGCAAATAGAAACTGGTGCTGCTCAGCAATTGGATGAGTTTTTGGCTCAGGCCAAATATAAATACCAAGTAGGAATTCACGATTTAGTGAATAAGCCGAGTAGATCTCTCCTTGAATTCACTTCTCTATCACTTTTAAAAGATGTGTTGCGGATGGATGTATTTCAGTCCATGGCAACGCACGTACGGAAGTTTTTCAAATCGGAGAAGATCATTCGCCTGATGGAATTCCCAGTTCTTTTCCTCGGAGAAACAGCAGAAAACATCCCTGCACTTTACAGCCTGATGAACTATGCAGATATAGCCTTGGGAACTTGGTATCCCAAAGGAGGGATGTATGAGATTATAAGCGGAATGGTTTCTCTGGCAGAAGAAAAAGGCGTGAAAATAAGATATAATGCCGAAGTAGAAGAAATAGAAATAGAGCAAGGTGTAGCTAAACGGATAAGGCTGACTTCAGGAGAAATAGTTAACACTGATGTAGTCATAGCTGGTGCAGACTACCATCATGTAGACAAACACTTAGTCAATCCTAAATACAGCAATTACAGCGAAGAATATTGGGATAAGCGTACGCTGGCTCCATCCAGTTTATTATTTTATTTAGGAGTAGACAAGAAACTCGATAATCTCCGCCATCATAATTTATTCTTCGATGAACCTCTTGGTCCGCATGCAGATGCAATTTATATCAACCCGAGATGGCCAGAAGCACCGTTGTTTTATACCTGTGTGCCTTCTGTAACTGATGCTACAGTAGCCCCGGAAGGGATGGAAAATTTGTTTTTGCTCATCCCACTAGCACCTGATTTGGAAGATTCTGAGGAGACGAGAGAGAAGTATTATCATATCATCATGGAGCGTCTGGAAAAAATTACCGGTCAGGAAATACGATCCCATGTGGTTTTAAAGCGATCATATGCGCATTCAGATTTTAAAGCTGACTATAATGCCTACAAAGGAAATGCCTATGGATTGGCAAATACTTTGAAGCAAACAGCGATTCTAAAACCTTCGCTTAAAAACAAAAACGTGAAGAATTTGTTTTACACTGGACAACTCACTGTGCCAGGACCAGGTGTTCCTCCATCCCTGATATCGGGATATGTAGTTGCAAAAGAGGTGATTAGGGAATTTTAGTAATTATTAAGTATATTAACTTAAATGGACGCAAAGGACTTATTCGACCAAACTAGTCTGGAATGTGGCAAGCTTATCACTCAGCGCTACAGTACAAGTTTCACCCTTGGGATTCAGACATTAGACAAGAAATTTCATGCGCCGATATATGCTATTTATGGTTTTGTACGCTATGCAGATGAGATTGTAGATACTTTTCATCAGCATGACAAAACTAAATTGCTGGCGGATTTCAGACAGGAAACTTACGCTGCGATTGACTTAGGACTTTCCTTAAATCCAGTATTGCATGGTTTTCAACTTATTGTAAATAAATATGCTATCGATCACGATTTAATAGAAGCCTTTTTTCGGAGTATGGCAATGGATCTGGACTTCAGTACTTACAATGACGATCGCTACCTAGAGTATATTTATGGTTCGGCTGAAGTTGTAGGATTGATGTGCCTCAAAGTATTTGTGGAAGGTGATGATTCTACATATCAAAGATTGAAAAAGCCTGCACAAATGCTGGGTTCGGCATTCCAAAAGGTGAATTTCTTGCGTGATATTAAAAGTGACTATGAAGAGAGAGGGAGAGTTTATTTCCCAGGTGTTTCATTTGAGTTATTTGACAAATCAGCCAAAGGTCTGATAGAAGAAGATATTCAGAAGGATTTTGACGAGGCTTTAATTGGAATTGCCCAGCTTCCTGATGGAGCAAAATTAGGAGTAAAAGTAGCTTGTCTTTATTACCAAAAGCTCTTCGATAAAATCAAAGGACTATCTGCTGAGACCATTACGAATAAACGAATCAGGATACCAAATTCTCAGAAGTTTTCATTGCTTGTGGGTACGTACTTCGGCAGTAAACTGGGGTTAAGTTGACTATGGAAAAATACCTGTATTTGGCGGTAAATCTCTTTGCAATTTCATTTCCTCTGGCTAGGTCTTTTGAGTCAAAAATAAGGTTTGCTAGTAAATGGTATGCGTTATTTCCAGCACTGTTACTTACGGGAGCTTTCTTTTTGGTCTGGGACCATTGGTTTACTGTGATAGGAGTTTGGGAGTTCAATCCCAGATACTTACTCGGTGTATACTTTTTTCAGCTTCCCATAGAGGAATGGCTCTTTTTTATTACAGTACCGTTTGCATGTATTTTCATTTATGAAGTATTGATATACTTTTTCCCCAAAGATATATTCAAGCCTGCAGGGAAATATTTCGTTTTCGCAATGATCCCGATTTTGCTGATTCTTGCATTTTTGAATCTCGATAAAATGTACACCTCAGTTAATTTTATTTTGGGGGCTTTGGCCCTTGGAATTCACTGGTTGATTTTCAAGGATAAATACATAGGCAGATTCCTATTTGCTTACTTAGTTCATCTTATTCCGTTTATACTTTGCAATGGTGTTTTGACCGGAGGTCTCACGCCTGAGCCTGTAGTGATATACAATAATTCAGAAAATCTGGGGATTCGAATATGGACAGTCCCCATAGAAGATACGATCTATTCCATGACCTTGCTGCTCATGAATGTGTCGTTATTTGAATATTTCAGGAATAGAGAAACAATTCAATAAGCTTAAAGTTATTAGGTTATGAAATCGAGCATGGCGATGACACACGCACAGAGGGATTATTTTCAACGTGCGAGATTCCATAGCCTGCCCCGTCTAATCGGGGTGACCTTTATAAAAACAATTATAATCACATGAAAAATCTTCACGTTCAAATTGATGCACATTCAGGCTTCTGCTTTGGGGTAGTTTATGCTATCGAAATGGCTGAAGATATCCTCGATGAGTCTGGGCATTTATATTGCCTTGGGGACATTGTGCATAATGACGAGGAAGTAAATCGGCTAAAGCGAAAAGGATTACAAATAATTGATCATGAGGTCTTAAAGGAACTTCATGACGAGAAAGTGCTGATTCGAGCACATGGTGAGCCACCAGCCACTTATCAACTTGCCATCAATAACAATTTGACGCTGATTGATGCGAGTTGCCCAGTCGTATTGAAGCTGCAGCACAGAATCAAGAATTCCTTTGACAAGGGAGATTCCATTTATATCTACGGCAAGCACGCACATGCTGAAGTGATAGGGCTGCTTGGCCAGACTAATAATGAAGCAGTTGTTTTTCAAGATATCTCAGAATTGGACTTGCAAACCCTTCCTAAAAACATCACGCTTTATAGCCAGACTACCAAAAGCACTGATAAATTCTACGAGATAAATGAGGTTCTCAAGGAAAATGAAATTACGGTAAACACCAATGATACGATATGCAGACAAGTGTCTAATCGTGATAAGGAATTGCGTGATTTTGCTACCAAGTTTGATAAGATCGTCTTTGTAAGCGGCACGAAATCTTCCAATGGAAAAGTGCTTTTTAATGTTTGCAAAGACACCAACCCAAATACTTATTTCGTGTCGAATTCTGATCAGATTGATAGTAATTGGTTTACAGAAAATGACCAAGTAGGAATCTGTGGAGCCACGTCCACTCCAATGTGGCTTATGGAGCAAGTGAAGGAAAAGATCCTGACTTTTTGAGAAAACATTTCCAAATTGCTGGTATGAAGTCAGAAATCAAACGTGCGTCCGATGATCCAAAAGGGGTTCTGATTGCTTTGGCCATTATTTCTCTATGGTTTTCTAGCTTGATTTTTCTTTTGAATATCCAGATATCATGGACTAACCCACTGGTTTACTTAGGCATTTTGATCCAAATGCATCTATATACCGGGCTGTTTATCACTGCACATGATGCTATGCATGGCTTAGTGTCTTCCGACAAAAAGCTCAATAAAGCCATCGGTTGGACGACGGCCTTACTTTTTTCTTATAATTTCTACAGCCGCCTTTTACCAAAGCATCACGAGCATCATCGTTTCGTAGCGACTGATCAAGATCCTGATTACCACGATTCAGATAATTTCATAGCATGGTATTATAACTTCATCAAGCAATACGTTTCAATTTGGCAGATACTCCTGATGGCTGTGACATTTAATGTTTTGAAGCTATTTCTCCCAACAGAAAATTTGATTGTATTTTGGATGCTACCTGCGGTGTTATCCACATTTCAGCTTTTTTATTTTGGGACTTATCTCCCTCATAGGGGAGAAAACCACAACAAACATCACTCGTCAACACAATCCAAAAATCACGTTTGGGCTTTTATCAGCTGCTATTTCTTTGGGTATCATTACGAGCACCACGATTCTCCTGGGACGCCTTGGTGGAAGCTATGGAGGATTAAAGAATCTCAACACTAATTAGAAGTTTTTTAATGAAAATAGTTTTACTGCTTTTAACGCTGGTTTTTAGTTCATTCCAGGTTTTTTCACAAGGAGTGATTCGTGGTAAAATCACAAATCCGGTGAATAATCAGCCAGTAGCTTTTGCCAATGTCCTTGTATTAAATACTGAGTTTGGAGCTATTTCTGATGAAAAGGGTTTATACAAAATCACTAATGTTCCTCCGGGTTTATACAATGTAAAAGCCAGTTTCGTTGGGTTTAAAACTAAGACACAGTTCGAAATACAGGTTACCTTGGCAAGACCTGTACAGTTAGATTTTGAGTTGGCGGAAGATGCTTCCGAGCTTTCGGAAGTGGTGGTCAGTTCGGAGTTTTCCCGATCTGAAGAAACGCCACTCTCTGTAAGAAAACTTAATGCTAATGAAATAGAACGCTATCCAGGAGGAAACAGGGATATTTCTAGAGTAATCCAATCACAGCCTGGAGTGGCAAGTACCCCAAGTTTCAGAAATGATATTTTGATTCGTGGAGGAGCGCCAAACGAGAATAAGTTCTTTATCGATGAGATCGAAGTGCCTGTGATCAATCACTTTGCGACACAAGGATCTTCTGGCGGACCAGTTGGAATATTGAATGTGAATCTGATTAAAAATGTAGATCTGATCGCTGGAGGATTTCCCGCCAATCGTATGGATGCGTTGAGTTCCTTCTTTGAATTTCAACTCAAGGAAGGACGTAGAGACAAGATGGCAACTCAGCTGACGGTAGGAGCATCAGAACTTACGCTCTCCAATGAAGGCCCTATTGGAGAGAAAACTACCTACTTACTTTCTGCCCGTCGCTCGTATTTACAGGGACTTTTCAAATTGATAGGATTGCCTTTTCTTCCCACTTTCAATGACTTTCAGCTCAAAACCACCACTAAAATCAATGAAAAAACGGAGCTAACTTTTATAGGTGTAGGTGCTATAGATAAGTTTGTCCTGAATGAAGATATTCCTGAGGATGAGACGGAAGAGGAGAAGGAGAATAGACTTTATCTTTTGGATGTACTTCCAGTGCAAAATCAGTGGAATTATGCTACTGGGGTGAAATTAAAGAGATTTAGGGAAAATGGTTTTTGGACTTTCGTATTGAGCAGAAATATGCTCAATAATCGCTCTGTAAAATATGCGGGCAATGACGAAAGTTCTCAAGACAACCTTCTTTTTGATTATTTGTCCCAAGAGTCTGAGAATAAATTCCGTGCTGAAAACAATATTTTTAAGAATGGATTTACTTTCAAATATGGAGTCAATTATGAATACTCTAGGTATTACATCAAGAATTTTGACCGATCTACACTGGCAGCTAATGGAGAAGTGATCAATATAGAGTCTACTTCTCATTACAACCTATATGGTGGATTTATTTCCGCTAGTAAGTATTTGTATGATGAGCGATTTTTGATCACGGGAGGAATCCGGATGGACGGGGCAGATTTTGGTGAGACTGCCAAAAATCCTTTCAATCAGCTAAGTCCTCGCGTCTCTTTTTCTTATCAGCTAAAGCCAAATCTCTTTGCGACAGCCAATGCGGGGATATATTACCAAAAGCCTTCGTACACAGTTTTGGGATATCAAGACAGAGATGGCGAGCTAATTAATCAATTAAACGATGTACGTTTTATCCGAAACTCTCAGCTGATAGCAGGAATCGAGCTATTGGTTCCTGAGAAAAATCGCCGATTTACTGCAGAAGCTTTTTATAAAAAATACAGCAATTACCCATCGTCAATCCGAAATGGAATTTCCCTAGCAAATCTTGGTGCTGACTTTGGAGTCATCGGTAACGAGCCTGTGGAATCCAACTCAGAGGGAAGAGCATATGGATTAGAGATGCTTGCTCAACAGCGTCTTTTCAAGAATTTCTATGGTATTGCATCCTTAACTTTAGTACATAGCGAATTTACTAATCCAAATACGGATGGATACATCGCTTCTTCATGGGACAATCTGTTTATAGTAAGTTTGACGGCAGGAAGACGATTCGGAAATAATTGGGAAATTGGTGCGAGATGGAGATTTTTAGGAGGCACACCATATACGCCTTATGACTATAAAGAATCAAGCTTGATCAGTAACTGGGATTTGAGAAATCAGCCTATTTTGGATTATACCCAAATTAATGCAATTCGACTAAAGGGTTTTCACCAGCTGGACCTGAGATTGGATAAGAAGTATTATTTCAAAAAATGGAATCTGAACTGGTATGTGGATATACAGAATGCATATAATTTCAAAGCTGAGCAGCCGCCACTATTAGTGCCAGTACGAGATGCAGAAGAAAATATTAGGGTAGATCCAAATGACCCTACGAGATACAAACTTAAATATATTAGCAATCCAGCAGGATCGATCTTGCCGACAGTAGGCTTAATTGTAGAGTTCTAAATTGAGGCTAGGGAGTTTAGCAGTTTAATGATTCTATTCGATCTATCCTCGATTTTGTCACTGCTATAGATGTATTGTATCCATTGCTTTTGCTCTGATTGGCTTAGCTCTGCAAAAAGCTTAAATTTCCCGGGATCATCTTTTAGGCAATCGATAAGTTCCTGCGGCAGTTGGTCTGGAACTTCTTCTTTGTAAAGTCGGATCAGGACACTATCACCTTCTTCTTTGCCGATTTTTGTGCGTATTGGTTTAGCTATAGGTAGAAAAATAAACCCATTTCCCATGGGCATGAGATGTTTTCCTCCGAAAGGAAAATCGTCTATTGAGCCAGATACCTTCATCATTCCAAAAGCTTTGGAAGATGGCATGATTTCTTTCGGGAATTTTACAAAGGTCCAGCCGCCTTTTCCCTGAAACCGTTCTAATAGAAATTCGCCTTCGACTAACAATAGCATCATAAAAAAGAGCAGGTTTCGCCTGCTCTAATTATTATTGAACCTCATTGAATCTCCATCGGACATTGAGTCCAAAGACATCTGCAAAGAAATCTGTATCCTCAATCAATCGGAAGGTAGGACGCCAGTCAGCACCAATCACAATCGGCACGTCATCAAAAGCATATTCAATCCCTATCTCACCTGCCACACCCAAGCCAAAAGGATCTCCAATAAAAAGGGAGGGGCCAAATCCAAGATAGTAGTTGAATTCACTGGCACCTACAGGTCGATAGATTGGATTCCAAAGCGCATCTATTCCGACTCCTCCATTACCAAAACTTACATCTGCATGGATTCTGCTGAATTCTCCAAGGGCAAAAACTCCATCTATTGCAACATTATTACCATAGAAGTTTCCAAACCTAAGACCTACTTCCTGTGCGTTACTCTCTATGATAGCAGCAAATCCAAAAAACAATACAAGTGATAAAATCTTCAAATACTTCATATTAATATGGGATATGTGATAACTATAAACTAATCATTTACAAAGATTAACCTTTTTCTGAAATTATTCATTTGGAGAAAGATATTTATACACAATCCCTGCTAACACAGCTCCAGCAAGCGGAGCAAGCCAAAAAAGCCATAATTGCTTCAGATAAATACCACCAGCAAAAATTGCTTGAGAAGTACTTCTGGCAGGATTTACAGATGTATTAGTGACTGGAATACTGATTAAATGAATTAAGACTAAAGCCAAACCAATTGCAATTCCGGCAAAACCTGCAGGTGATCTTGGATAAGTTGACCCAAGAATAATCATCAAAAACATAAAGGTCATTACAACCTCTGTGATCAATGCAGAGGCTAAATTATATCCGCCCGGGGATGCTTCCCCATAGCCATTTGCTGCAAAGCCGCCTAATTCCACCCCAGCTTTGCCTGTGGCGATCACATATAAAATAGCAGCACCTGCCAACCCACCCAGAACTTGAGCAATGATGTATCCAATCACATCTTTGCTATCAAACCTTCCACCTATCCAAAGTCCAACTGTAACGGCTGGATTGAGGTGGCAACCTGAGATGTGCCCTATTGCATAGGCCATGGTCAAAACAGTTAATCCAAAAGCAAAAGAGACTCCGACAAATCCAATTCCCAACTCGGGGAAACCTGCCGCCAATACGGCACTTCCGCAGCCCCCAAGGACTAGCCAGAGGGTTCCAATAAATTCTGCAACATGTTTTTTCATAAAAATATAAGTTAGTTGTTATGGTGCCGAATTTAAAAATTAAATTCATAAAAATAGACTGTATAAAGGGGAAGGTTTTGTTATTTATAAATTTACCATGAATGGTTTGGTTAAATATGCTATTGATAAGTATGTTTTCTTTAGATAGTAAGCCTTACAGATTGAGATTCTAGATCAGGTTTCTGACTTTGAGAGGCTAAAATAATAGTTGGAATTTCTCCCTTTTTCAATTCAACAAATATAAAGACTTCGGTGGTCGAGCTTGATGAGACCATTTTGGAAAATAACCCCTCTGGTAAGAAAGCCGACAATCATATTTTCAGTAAGCTCTGTTTTGATTTTGTTCAGCTATTGTCTCCTAATTTCTATTATTCATGCTTTTGAGATGGCAAATAAGGCAAACGCTGACTCAAGCTGTGGCTATTACTCCTCCAAAGCTTGCAGGTAAATTTTGTGTAAGTCCAATAGACTCTTGTCAATTGGAGAAATTATATGCTTAATGCTTGAATCTGCTCCGATCTCAATAATGATTCCAACGATTATTCGAAAACCTATATGCTGGCCTGAAATATGAGTTAAACGTTTACCTTTCTTCCATCAATTTAACCTGATATGAAAATTTTTGAATGCGGTAATTGTTTCCATCCCTTGTATTTTGAAAACGAGAGCTGTGAAAAATGTGGACACCTTGCAGGGTATTACGATACTAGTTTGAAGATTCTGACATTTGAACGAGGAGCCTCTCAAATGATAGCTGATAGGGATGGAAATGCTTTTAAATATTGTCAGAATAAAGAATTTGGAGTCTGCAATTGGCTTATTCCGGCTTATAATGAAAACCATTTTTGCAATGCTTGTGAGCTTAACCGGACTATTCCTGATTTGTCAGACAATGAAAACTTCCAAAAATGGCAAAAACTGGAAATTGCCAAGCATCGCTTGATTTATCAGTTACAGAGATTGAGACTTGCGATTCCGGCAAAAGAAAATCATCCAGAAATAGGTCTTTCTTTTGATTTTGTTTCTAAGCAAAATGACCCTGAAATTATGACTGGTCATGCCGATGGTGTGATTACAATTTTACTTTCAGAGGCCGATTCCGTCCACAGAGAGAAAATGAGGAAGGAAATGTACGAGCCATATCGTACATTGATTGGTCACTTTAGGCATGAGGTGGGGCACTACTTTTGGGATAGATTAGTGGCTACTAATCAGTCGGTGTTGGATGAATTTCATGCTCTTTTTGGTAACGAGCAAATCGATTACGGTGACGCATTGAAGCAACATTACCAGAATGGTTCCCCTGTCAACTGGCAAAATAATTTTATCAGTCAATATGCAACTTCACATCCTTGGGAAGATTGGGCCGAGACTTGGGCTCATTATTTACACATTATGGATATGACTGAGACAGCCTATTATTTTGGGATGTCAGTGGAGCCGATTCTAAAGGACAAAAGCTTGAGGGGATCGGTAGATTTCGATCCGTATGAGATCAAAGATTTCAACTCAATCTACAAAGCATGGGCACCACTATCCTTTGCAATCAATAGTATCAATCGCTCCATGGGTATTCCAGATGCTTATCCATTTGTAGTTAGTTCAGTAGTTGTGGACAAGATGAAATTTATTCACAGACTGATTTTTAATCTGTAATAGGTAGTTTCTATTCAATCATTTTTCCATTCACTTTCACATTTTTGACTTTAAAACCGTCTACAAATGAATGCTCAAAATCGGCTTTCTTGGTGCGTATGTCCAAGTTTTCGAACGTAAAATCAGAAAGTCTATCGTGCTCAGTGATCGCTACGTCGAAAAATATATCGCATTCCAACTCAATGTTTTTCATCGTGATATGATCAGAGTAGGAAAGCGGTACCTCTTCTTTCCCTTTTAAATCAAAAAACTGAGTCCATGGTTTCACATAGAGAAAACTATGCGCTTGCCCTTTGATGTTTTCCACGGTGATATACTCGTAATGCTGTGGAGTATCCGGTCTCATTTTCAGCCAAAGTAAGCGGACAGCATCTTGGACTTTGATGTTTCGCATGATTACATTTTTATTGTGGATAGATTCGCTGCCGTTGGTCAAAGCAGAGTGGCAAAAGCCAAATTCACTATCCTCAATGATAATATTTGTGTTCTCTCCATTGTTTGGGTCTTCATCCGCCCAAGGGCCTTTACCACCTTTGAGCGCTATCGCGTCGTCATTCACTGCGAGATAGCATCCTTTTATCAGAACATTGGAAACTACATCCAGATCGATTGCATCCGTACTTGGCGCTTTCACCGGTTCATGTGGGGAGGTAATTGTGAGATCAAGTAATTTGATGTTTTTGCACTGATAGTAATGACTGCTCCAGAAGCCGGCGTTAATCAGACTCACATCCTGAACTTGCACATCATTACTTTTCCATATAAAAACCAATCGAGGTCTGGATACTTCTAAGTTGGTACAGTTTGGATCTTCTTTTCTACGCTGCCAAAAAGCCTCCCAAAATTTCAATCCATTTCCGTTAATCGTGCCTTTGCCAGAAATCGTAAATCCATCCACGCCATAAGCATTTACCAAAGCCGCGTAGTAATCCAAGTTTTGCCCTTCCATTCGGGAAGGGATCAAAGGGTAATTTGCAATGTCATCAGAACCTTTCAACACGGCGTCTTCAGTAACATGAAGGTGGGTGTTTGGCTTGAAAAATAAAGCTCCGCTCAAAAAAGTCCCCTTTGGAACAATCACCACTCCGCCGGTTTCTGCGGCAAGATCAATTACTGCCTGAATTTGTTCAGTTTGTAGTATGCTGCTGTCATTTTTTACCCCAAATTCCGTGAGTATATAAGGCTTACCCAGATCTTCAAGCTTCACTTTTGAATAGTCATGAAACCAGGGTGAAATTTCACTGCCATCAGGCCAAAGATCTTTTGCGCTTTCTTGAGGGAATGCGTGAACCGTAAATCTTAAAAGGAATATCAGGAAAAATGAGTATTTCATCTGTTTATAATTTGATTTTTATAGGTCATATGGAATCTCGCATAATACATAATCATCCCACCGTCTATTTCTTGCAACATGCTCGATTTCATAAGTTATAGAGTAGGGTGTATTGATTGAATTGATCCATAGTTAAAAGGAGTTGGTCGTTCATCTTTTAAGTTAAGAATCTTCTCTGTGGATTGGAAATCAGTTGTTGCTCCAAGTCTAATTGAAATAGTTTACTTTTCACTAATCATAGACGCTGCTTTTTTATAGAAATTGCCCCAAATAATAATCGCAGGGGTGTAGAAAGCATAAAGCATTCCACCCAAAAAAGACGCCCAACCAACGGAGTAAGGCCGGATTATCCATACCAAAAGGATTGAAAGTAAAGGAACGATAAACATAATAATCATTCTAAATCGCTGAAATTTTGCATGCAGCTCCTCATATGGGTTTAAGGCCAAGCTTTTCCTATTCCAAATCGACAAGTTATAAAACCAAAACAGAACAAAGTATAATGCAAATGCGATGGAGCCATAATAGATCATCAAATCAGGGATTTCGCCTGGTGAAATCTGTAATGTCAGTTCTGTGCCAAAGATAAGATTGGTCAGAAAGAGCGTCAAAAACCTTAATGGATATACATAGAAGATGATGAGCGCGATGAAGAGTGAGTTGAGAAAAATCAACCATGAACCTCTCATGGTATAAATCTCAGAGAAGCGCACATGTTCTTGCCAGATCACTATCAAAAATCCTATGCTAATCAAAAATGCAGGAAGTGTTTTTGTGAACACAATTAAATCCTCAAGTGAATTTGGACTGGCCAAGTTGAAGATCAAGAGCGTCACTGCAATTCCAAAAACTGCATCGGTTAGATTGTCAAGTCTCGAAGGACTTTCTCCTCGGTAGGTAATATTCGGATCTCTATGGTTAGAATTAAAAAGTTGGTTGCGCATGGTCAAAGTAATTTATCTCTTTAAGATAATCGATTTGAATCAGTGATAAAACTAAAATCTCTGACATCCATCCTGAAATTGCTGTCTTTGGAAGGTCAAATGCCCAACAGCCGCCCAGACCATCAAAGCGCCTAGGATAATTATAAAAACAGATTGAAAAGTAGAAATTTTGGGATTGTATATAAGATATTTTGCAAATGCAAAGATCAATTATACAAGAGTTTGCATATGTGTCTTATAGACTTTACTCCATCTTCTAAAAGATAATCCAATGGCCTGCTTGCCCATATCTACGGAAGCTATTTTTTCTGCTTTTTGGCTATCGATTACATCCAGAGTCCCCGGTTCGCCACCTATTCTTTCAACTGGTCATATTTCAGTCAATGGTTAGGTTTGATTTCTCAACAAATTGACCCGATATTAAGTTTTATTCAATTATCACTTGGCATGGAAATTAAAAAAAGCCCGCAGTTTGTGTCTGCAGGCGTAGTACTTAATTCGTTGATATAACCTTATTCAATCCCTTTCGCAGCGTCCTTATCCAAAAACCAGATCAAATCGCCGTGACTTGGCTGAACTAAATTCGCTGGGTAGCTAGCAAAATCTTTTTCCTTCTTGATGATTTCCTGCACTTTTTCGGCTTTGCCAGCTCCAGTTACTAAGAATGCAACGGATTTAGCGTTATTCACAATTTTACCAGTAATAGTCACTCGCTTTTGGTCAGAGTCAGGGTGGGTTGCGACAACACAGTTCTCTTTGGCATCCCAAAGTGAAATAGAATCAGGGAAAATAGAAACCGTATGCCCATCATCTCCCATGCCCAGCATCACAAGATCGAACTGAGGAATGTCATTCATTTTTGGGAGTTCTGAGTCCAATACTTGACTGTATCGATCAGCTTCTCCTTGAGGCTCATTTTCACCTAAAACCCTATGAATATTAGCCGCAGGAATCTCAATCTTCGTAAGTAAATGATCCACAGTCATCTTGTAATTACTTTCTGAATCGGAAGGCGGGACACAACGCTCATCACCCCAAAAGAAGTTGATTTTTGACCAATCAATTTCATTTCCAAAATGAGCTGCCAAATAATCGAAAACAATCTTTGGTGTACTGCCTCCAGAAAGTGCGATGTAGATTGTGTGGTCGCCCTTCGTTAAATCTTTAAAGTATTCTGAAAACTCCTGCGCAACTTGCTCTTTGCTCTCGTATATATTTAGTGTCATAGATTATTGTATTCTTTGGGATTAAAAAGGGAATAGCTAGATCATAGAATGCAAAAACCTGTTTCGTCAGTCAATCGATTTCCTGGATTTCTCCAGCCGAAATGACCTTCAAACAGGTCGTCAGAATTTCTAGGTCCCCAAGTTCCTGCCGCATAACCGTAGGTTGGGACATCCTCATTTTCCCAGTATTTGAGGATAGGATCCACAAACTTCCATGCTGCCTCCACTTCGTCCGCTCTTGCGTAAAGTGTAGTATCTCCCTGCATTGCGTCCAAAAGTAATCTTTCATAGGCATCCATAATTTCCGCAGAATCTAGATCAGAATAATAGAATTCCAAATTTGCCTGCTCTACCTGAAAGCCTAACCCTGGAACTTTGACTCCAAATTTCATCAAAATTCCCTCATCCGGCTGGATGCGGATAATCAGTTTGTTGTCCTTTTTGTATACATCCTGACTCTTGAAGACCTCATGCGCGGGAGACTTAAAGTGTATCACCACTTCAGTCACTTTTGTCGGCATATATTTAGCCGTGCGGACATAGAAAGGCACGTCTTTCCACCGCCAGTTATCCACAAAAAATTTAACTGCAGCAAAGGTTTCAGTCTTCGAATTGGGATCTACACCTTCTTCCTCACGATATCCTTTGACTTTTTTGCCATCGATGGTGGAGGCTACGTATTGACCTTTCATCGTATGTCTGGCCAGCTCGTCATGATTTTTCATGATTCGAAGTGATTTCAAAGCCTTGACCTTTTCGTCACGGATTTCTTCCGCACTGGAATTGATCGGTGGTTCCATTACAATGAGAGAAACCACTTGTAGCAAATGACTCTGGAACATGTCACGAAGGGCGCCAGATTTGTCATAATAACCTCCACGCTTTTCCACGCCTACGGTCTCAGCATTGGTGATTTCTATATGATGGATATAGCGTCGATTCCAGGTGGGTTCGAAGATGGAATTGGAGAAACGGGTAACAAGTATGTTTTGAACAGTTTCTTTTCCCAAGTAATGATCTATTCTATAAACCTGAGGTTCGTTGAAATACTTGTGTAATCCTTTATTTAACTCTTTTGCAGTCTCCAAACTGTAGCCAAAAGGCTTTTCTACAATGATCCGTTTCCAGCCTTTTTCTTCCTTCGTCAATCCTGCTTCACAAAGGTTTTTGGCAATTATCTCATATAAGCTCGGAGGCGTGGATAGATAGAAGATATAATTTTCTTCGCAGCCCATCTCCTCATTTAGCTTTTGGATTCTCTTAGCCAGCCCTTTGTAGCTACTGTCATAATTATCACCCAAGTCTTCATAGAAAAGTTTATCTGCAAAAGCAGCAATAAAGTTTTTGTCTTCTTTGCTGAATTTATCCTTCAAAAACTCGCTCTCCTGAACGACTTTCTGACGGAATTCTTGGTCTGTCATTGCACTTCGGCTTGCTCCCAAAACCACAAAATTCTCGGGAAGATGCTTGCCTTTATGCAAGTTATAAATTGCCGGAACCAGTTTGCGAGCTGTTAAATCACCTGACGCACCAAAAATTATTAGCATCTGGTTTTGTGTTTTTTTCATCAGTTTGGGCGTATTTTTATGTTTTTTGTATCAAAACTCGACTTTGGGTAGTCACAAATTTATCAATCTTACTAGAAAGCCAACCTTCAATCCATTAATTTTGGCCTGAGGAATCGCAAAATTAACCCATATTTATTTCTAACCTTGCAGGTAAGAAGGCATAGAAGCAAATTTGAAAAACAACAATAAGAAACGATGGATTATACGAATTATGATTTTGGATTAGTTGGCCTTGGTGTGATGGGGCAAAATTTTATTTTGAATGTCGCAGATAATAATTTCAAGGCTTTTGGCTACGACTTGGACCAAGAAAAGGTTGATGAGTTGAAAGAAGTAGGCGGTGATCTAGAGAAGGTGAGTGCATCCACTGATATTAAGACTTTTGTGCAGGCGCTGGCTTCTCCAAGAAAAATCATGTTACTCGTGCCGGCGGGAAAAATTGTAGATCAGGCAATTGAAAGTCTATTGCCATTATTGGATAAGGGTGATATCATCATAGATGGCGGAAATTCATTTTTCACTGATACAGATAGAAGAGAAGCATATTTAAGAGAAAAAGGGATACACTTCTTTGGTTGTGGAGTTTCGGGAGGTGCAGAAGGTGCCAGAAAAGGTCCCAGCATCATGCCAGGTGGAGATAGACTTGCATATGCTTATGTAAAACCTATTTTTGAGGCCGTTTCTGCGAAGTACAAGGGGGTGCCCTGCGTAGCATATTTGGGACCAAAATCGGCCGGAAACTATGTGAAAATGGTGCATAACGGCATCGAATACGCCATGATGCAGTTGACTTCAGAGATTTATGATTTGCTGAAAAAATCCTGTGACTTAAGTAATGAAGAATTACATCAAGTTTATGATACTTGGAATAGAGGACGCTTACAGTCATTTTTGGTGGAAATCACAGCAGAAATTTTTGCCCAAAAGGACGAGTTGACTTCAGGGGATCTTGTGGACATGATCTTGGATAAAGCAAAACAAAAAGGAACGGGAAAGTGGACTTCTCAAAATGCAATGGATCTGGGAATTCCTGTTCCTACCATCGATATGGCCGTAAGTATGCGGGAGATTTCTGCACTGAAGGATGAACGGGTTCTGGCAGACGAGCTGTATTCACGTCCGGAAGTTCCGTACATCTCAAAAGAGGAGTTGATCGCTCAGGCGGAACAAGCTTTGTACTTCTCGTTCATCATTGCATATGCCCAAGGTTTACATCAGCTTTCTTACGCTTCCAGGGATTATGGCTACGAGCTGGATATGGCTACTATCGCAAAGATCTGGAGAGCAGGCTGTATAATCCGAGCCGGTCTTTTGGCGGATATTGCAGAAGCTTATACTGCGGACAAGTCCATTCCAAATTTGCTTCTTTCTCCTTCCTTTGTTCCGAAAGTACAAGGGACATTGCCGGCTGTTCGTGAAGTGGTTGCTTTTGCTTCGAAAAATGGAATTCCTGTTCCCGGACTTTCCAGCGCGTTGAGTTATTTTGATGCGTACACGTCAACAAAACTTCCTCTTAACCTGATCCAGGCTCAGCGCGATCACTTCGGTTCACATACTTATGAGAGAATTGATAGAGAAGGTATTTTCCATACGGAATGGGGAACTTGATTAAGTTTTCAGTCTCAGTTTTAAGTAATGAGTAACACAAAAGCCCGTCAGATTACTGATGGGCTTTTGCGTTGAAAATGTACGCAAGTCCGGCTTCTGGAGAAGCAAGACAACTACCAGAAAGATAAATAAATCAATTGCGCTCTCCAGCGAAATTCTCCGCGTGCTCGGTGGTTAAAAAACTGAAAAACCGAAAAAACCTCCCAATCACTCGGGAGGTTTTGTTTTTATTCCGGACTATTGTCTTTTAATAAATCACTTTCACCAAACTGGTGATAACTGAAGCCATACGGATGGATTCGAAGATTCTCTCCTCGCTGGTTCCCAGTTCGATCAGGTGATTCTCGTGTGAAGCCACACACATCTGGCAGCCGTTCACTGCTGAAACAGCTGTAGAGATCAATTCAAAGAATTCTTTACCAAGTACAGGATTCATCATGATATTCATGCGAAGTCTGGCAGGGATTTGTCCATACTTTTCCTTTTCCACAAAGTGGCGGAATCTATACAGTACATTATTGCTGCTGAGCAAAGAAGCACATGCCACAGCTTCACCGATTTCGGCTAGTGTTGCTTCATTTTCCTCAGCCAGTTTTCTGAAAAATCTCTGAAGAGGATTGTTGGCTGCATTTGCTGCAAGCGCCAAACCCATCAACGCCACTTCCTTTTGGTTTAGCTTTTCGCCTTTCAGGATAGTCTTGAAGTTGAGTTTCAAATCTTTCACATATCTGGAATTAGCATCTCCCAGATTTCTCAACGATTCATTGGTAAATTCATCATTTAGCCCAACTACTTCCAAGAGTTCGGCCACTGATTGATTAATATTTAATACTTCCACGGTGTTAGATTTAGGTTTGAAACGAGCAAAGGAGATCATGAGACCTCCTTTGCTTTTATAAATTCGAGATCTGAATTAGTTCAGGTTCAAAGTAGCTTCTCCTTTTTCCCAATTACATGGGCAAAGCTCGTCAGTCTGAAGGGCATCAAGTACTCTCAACACTTCTTCTACATTTCTTCCTACTGAAAGGTCGTAGGCAGATACCCAACGAACGATACCCTGAGGATCGATAATGAAGGTAGCTCTGTAAGCGATTTTCTCATTTGCTTCCAGGATACCAAGTTCTTCTGCAAGAGACTTAGAAGTATCAGCAAGCATAGGGAATTTAAGGTCACGAAGATCTTCGTGATTATTTCTCCAAGCCAAGTGAACAAATTCTGAATCGGTAGAAGCACCTACCAAAACAGTGTCTCTGTCCGCAAATTCACCTGCATTCTTGTTGAATTCAGCGATTTCCGTTGGACAGACGAAAGTAAAATCTTTTGGCCACCAGAACATTACCATCCATTTGCCATCGGCAGTATGGATATCGTTGCTTATAGTCTTGAATTCTTGTCCTTTTTCTCTTGATACTACTGCGGTTTTTTCGAAAGTTGGGAATTCTGCGCCCAAGCCAAGCATTTTGTTGCTCATAATATTTTAAGGTTTAGTTTTCAAATTTGTTCTACAAAGTTGCCTTACATTTCCACATAAATCAAATTAATAATTGTTATCTATTCATAACTTTAAATTATATGACACTTACACAATTAGAGTATATCATAGCATTGGATAAGGCATTTTGTGACAGCTGCAGATAGCTGCAATGTATCCCAGCCGAACCTTACTACGCAGGTGAAAAAGTTGGAGGAAGAGATCGGTGTCAAAATTTTTGATCGTGATACAAAACCACTCCAGCCCACAATTGCCGGTAATTTGATCCTATTGAAGGCAAGAAAAATTCTTAAAGAAGTTTCGGAATTAAAAGAATTTGTCCTCACTGAGAAGGAATCGTTGGAAGGGCAGTTTACCCTAGGAGTTATTCCGACCATTTCTCCCTATTTACTTCCTTTGTTTTTACCTGCCTTTGTCAAAGCAAATCCCCAAACGAAATTGCTGATCCGGGAAATGCAGACGGCTGATATCATTCAGGAATTGCAGCGAGGTACCTTGGATGTGGGATTGCTTGCCACTCCTTTGGAAGAGAAAAGCATCAGAGAAATCCCGCTTTTCTACGAACCATTTCTCTTGTATTTTCCTGAAGACCATCCATTTTTAAAAAGAAAGCATTTCATTCCTGCCATGCTGGATCCCAATCAAATTTTGGTATTAGACGAAGGACATTGCTTTCGTGATCAGATACTTTCTATTTGCAACAGCAAAGCCTCCAAAAACAACTTTGGATTTGAGTTTCAGAGCGGCTCCATAGAATCCCTTATGCGGCTGGTGGACAAAGGTATTGGCTATACGCTTGTTCCAGAAATGGCGGTGTTGGAGAAAAAAGACACGGGTTTGCTAAGAAGATTTGATGCGCCGGAGCCTGTGCGGGAAATCAGTCTGGTAGTAACCAAGAACTTCACCAAAAATGTACTTATCCAAGCGATCAGGAAATCAATCTTGGTTTCGATCCCTGAGCGTTTTCAGAAAGAAGAGCAGTATAAGATGGTTAATTGGAAATAAATAGTATTACTCTGATCTCAAGGAATCAACAGGATTTGCCATGGCAGCTCCTAATGACCTGAATCCAACTGTGATAAAGGCAATCACAAAGGTGATTCCCAGCCCAATGAGGAAAATGGCAGGTCCGAGCGAAATCTGATACGCAAACTCCTTCAAAACCATTCTCATAACAAAAGCTGCAATTGGGGTTGCAATCGCAAAACCGATAAGAATCAGCTTCGAAAATTCTCTAGAGAAGAGCAACACAATGCTCTGAGAAGAAGCTCCAAGCACTTTTCTGATGCCAATTTCTTTTGTTTTATTATTGGCCATAAAAGTGACCAATCCGAATAAGCCAAGACAACCTATGAAAATTGCCAGAGATGAGAAGAGTGCCAGAACAGTGGAGGTCTTTCTTTCACCATTATACATGTTGAATATCTGATCGTCTAAAAAGCTGTAACTGAAAATATATTCCGGATAAGCCGCTTCCCACTTACTTTGGACCTGAGTCAGATTTTGCTCAAAACTATTTCCTTCTATTTTCAGGGCAATGCTATGAAATCCACTCAGGTTATTCAGTAGGATTACTGGTTCAACTGGCTTTGAGAGCGAAGTTGAATTGAAGTCTTTGACTACACCCTTTACCGGCATTTTATTCCCCCAGAGGTCGATTTGCTCACCTACCAGATCATTATAGTCCTCAAATCCGGCTTGTTTGGCCAACGTTTCATTAACCACAAATCCAGACATGGTATCCAGATCGGACAATCCAGTGCCTGCCAGCAATTCCAGTTCGAACAGCGCTATGTAGTCTCCATCTACTTCCTTTATTTGAGTACTGATCGGTTCGTCTTTACCCGGAATACTGAAGCTAGTTCCCAATACGCTGTTGGATGAAGGCGGGGCATTGTTCAGACTTACCATTGAGATACCGGGTAAGCGCTGCAATTCGGCTTTGAGAGTTCGCATCACGCTTTCGTTTTGGATAGTATCTGTTTGCTCATTTACTGGGATTGGCAAGGTGACGATAGCTTCCTTCTGAAATCCAATATCCTTGTTCTGCATATAACTGAACTGGGAATACATCACCAGTGTAGCGATGATGAAAAACTGGGAAATAAAAAACTGGACAACAACCAATGAGCTTCTTACAGAAAATCCGGATTTTTTTTCAAAACTATTTGATGAGTATACCTTCCCGCCTTTGCCTGAGGAAATAATCCAGGCCGGATATAATCCAGAAAGAACTGTAACTAAAATCATTACACCTATTAAGTAAATCCAGGCTATATATTCTGATCCAAGGTTAAAGGATAAGTCCAGCCCTAGGTAAGGATTAATGAATTTCAAAAGAAATTCGCCGAAGATTATGGACAAGCCAGTCGCAATAAAAGTGATCAAGAACGTCTCACTAAGGAGTTGTGAAATAAGCTGAGTTCTAGAGCTCCCGAGTATCTTCCTAATTCCGATTTCTTTGTTCCGTTTTACTGCAGCAGCCGTCGTCAGGTTTATAAAATTGATACAGCAGCTCACCAATAAGACCAGTCCGATGACTAAGAAAGTGATCTTGGCAATAAAGGGCATTTTTGATCCATAATTTCCAAAACGCATATCACTGTGAAGTGTATTTAGTGGTTGGGCTATAAAGTTTTTCCCAAAGCCATTTGCCTCTTTTTCTCCATAATATTTATTGGTGAATCCTGGCAATTGAGCTTCCAGATTTTCGATTGATGCATTTTCATTAAGTAAGAAATAGCAGTTGTCTGAGTCCGAAATTCCTCCCCACTGACTTGATTCCTTTTGTTTTTTGATAGTAGCATAGGAGAGCATGAGGTCTATAGGCAAATCTGTTTTCGCAGGGTAATCTTGCATGATTCCTGTGATTTTGTACAGTTCCTCATCATATTTGATCAGCTCACCTACGGGATCCTTTTCTTTGAAATATTCTTTGGCCCACTTGCTTGATATTAACGCGGTATTTGGGTCTTCAATACTAGCATAGTCCCCTGTCAATAGATCTCTGTCAAAAATCTCAAAAAATGACGGTTCTGCATAAGCCAGCCCTTGGGGCATTTCTACCTTGGAAAATGAACCGTCAGTTTTTGCAAAACCTACCAATGAATTGCGGCGGTAGGAAGTAAATGTGGCAGCCTTCACCTCACTCTCAAAATCCTCCCTGAATGCACTAACCAAAATAGGCGGGATACCTTGGGTAAAGGATTCTCCATTACTGGTTTTCTCCGAAGTCACCACCCGGTATATTTTATCTTTGTTCTTGTGGTAACTATCATAATTGGATCCATTGTGTACAATTAAAAAAAGTATCAGACTCCCTGTTATGCCTAGCATTAGACCGGCTATGTTGATGATGGAGTTGGTTCTCTCCCGTCGGAGAATTCTAACTGCAGTTTTTAGGTAATTATTGATCATAACTGAGGTATTTATCTATTACTAATTCGAGATTGGCAAAGAATAAGCCAGTAGAAAAAGGTCCATACAGCCTCAAATCTGGAATAAATCAGATTCCCACGTACGATTACGGGATTGATTGTCCAACCACGGACAAACTTGCCTTTTCTCACGTCAGACTTTATTTAGTAGTTGAATCTAAAGGGAAATCAGGTAGCTAAACTCAATTTTTCTATCCCCGAACAATTGATTATGAGATTCTATGTTGAATTTCACTTGTGGGAATTGGCCGGCGCAATTTGATCATTTGAAATGATCGATCCTCTGGGAAAACATAATTTGACGTATTATTTGATTACCTGAATAGCTAATTCTGCCGCGAGCTTGTCCAAGCTAACTGATGCAGTATTGCTAAGTATGAGTATCTAAAATATGAAAAAGTATTGCCTGAGCTCTCATAGTCGATCCTGGCCTTTTCACTATCGTGTACATGTTTTTGTTTATTTCATAGTCTTCATACACCCAAAGGCCAAACCCATATTCTCCAAGTCCTGATTCAAACATTTTGTCAAGTGACTCTTGGTTTACAAGCTTAAGTCCAAATAATGCATTTGAAAATTGTAGTATGCCGTAGAGTACATAGCTCCAGCTGCATACCAATTTTCTATGTAAACCGGTAAATCTGGCATCAGTCTGTTCAAGTCATCTCTGAAAAAATATGTGCTTGCTAGGTTTTGAACAATATTGTCTTGATGAACCAGCCTGTATTTTTCATTTGTATGGGCATTAAAATATTCTCGACGATAGCTTGTTCATATGTTTTAGCATAAATTTTCTCAATAATTTTTCCTAATACAATGTAGTCTGCATTATTATAACCGAATACTTTCCTGGGTTCATTGACGAGATTTCCACTGCAGAAATCGCTCAAAAGTTGATCGGAGCTTTGGGGGCTTTGGTAAAGTGGGATACCACTCGTTAACGCACTTTCCATAGAGGATATCGTGTCAATATTTACTAATCCAGAGGTATGATTAAGGAGTTGATGAACGATTACCTTTTCGCCACCCTCACCTGTGTAGTCAGGTAAGTAAGTTTTTATTTTTCCATTTAATTCAATCTTACCACCTTCGACTAATTGCATGGCAAGTACTGAGGTAAACAACTTGGTAATTGAAGCAATTTTAAATTTTGTCTTAATATTAGTAGGGACCTCAAATTCAAAATTTGCCAATCCAAAACTTTTATGATAAATAGTTTTAGAGTCCTGGTTTATCAAAATTGTCCCATTAAAATTAGTATGGTTTGTGAAGGAGTCTAGAAATTCATCCAAAGTTGTTTGTTGTCCAAATAAATTATATGAAAATCCGACTAGAATAAGAAGCAGTAGAAGTTTTTTCATTTAAAATGTAGTTTAGTCAATAGTCAGATGTAGTTGCGAGACATCTGATATTCGGGTTTTATTTCCGGTATTAACTACAAAGTGGAAGCCAAGCAAAATTTTGCTCAAATGCTCTGAAATAAAAGGTTTTAGAATTTCGCCTGTTCGGAGGTGGAATTCATTGTTCTCTCTCGGACAAAAGTTAGGTAAAAAGAAAATTTATTGAAGGTTCGATTCGAAGAAAAGAGTAAAATTAAGAATTCAAGATGAGCTTCATACCTACTTGCCTTTGAGCCATTTTACTTTTCTGAAACCACCAAGGATTAATAAAGCAAAGGATAACAAATTAGGAGATCGAGTGTGTCTCTTATCTTGATAATTTCCCTTAGTATTTTTTTGGCATTTTAGTAAAGTCGTAATCTGGTTGTACACGGGAATTTTGGATTTGCATACAAATTATCCTGCAAGAAATCTATGGCGCGTAATAAGGAAGCAAACCAGACTTAAAAATTTTCAACTGGCATTCAGCTAGTTAAGTCTTACTTATTTTTAATAATAAACTATTCGCATCTTTTTTTTAAAAAGAATGTAGTTTTCAAGAAAAAACCAGATGAAATCGAGCCTGCCTACCGGACCAGGAAGGCATGACGAAGAACGTCACACAGAGGGTGATTATTTCCCGGGCAAGATTCCATCCCGTTTCCTTCGTCACGGGACAGGTGTGACCGTTGAAAGAAAAATATAAACACATGAAAAAACTTTTAATTCTGCTGATAGTTGTCAGCTGTTTCTTTAGTCCAAGCTACTCACAGGAGTTGGATAAGATACCTTATACTGTCAAAGAGTTGGGACTCAAAAGACTAGACGAGTATTCAGGTTTTGTAGGCTCAAATGAAAATGGGATCTACCTGATTAGAAACTCTGAGAATGTTACAGGATTATATGGGACAATGGCGGAAGTCTACATTGACCAATTCAACTCTGATTTTGAGTTACAGAACAGCATATATTTGGAGGGGTTTTTCTCTAGGCTAGATAAGCCTAGAAGCCTTGATAGAGTTGAATTTGTTCATTTGTCTCCTCAGGGGAAATTATATTTAGGTTATACAACCTACGGTAAAGGAAATTCAGAATTTTATATAGGCGAAATCGATCAACAAACTGGAAAGATCGATTCGAAAAAATTGATTTTTTCAGCTGAGAATATAGATCTACGTCAGAGAGTTTCAATAGTGGAATCGGAGGATAAAAAATTGCTTGGAATTTACTCACTTGTTCCTAACAAGTATGGGGGATTTGAGTCACATCTTTTCACCGCAGCGTTGACGCAGGATATTGAAGTGGTAAAGTCTAATATGGTGGTATTGCCAATTAAAATACCGTGGTCTTCTTCCGATATTCTAGGTATAACTAAGAGTAATTCTAACGCTACTTTTAATTTTGGCAACGGTGGAGATTTTAGTTTTGTAATGCGTGTAAATATTAAGGGAGCTGCTAAGAATGGGGTAAAAGATTATTACTATACTATTTATAGTATTCAGAATGAACCGGGTGAATACTTACAAGCAGCCTTGGGAACTGCCGACACCAATTTTATAAACGATGTATCCATTCATAAGCTGGATGATAATAATTTGGTATGTGTTGGAAGATATTCCTCCTATTCTAATACTACAGAAATAACAGAAGGTTTAGCGATCTATACCATAGATAAAAGGAATTTTAAGGATCCAAAGTATATTTTTATTCCCTTTACTAAGGATCAATTGGAAAAGCTAACACCTAAGGTAGGGCAATCAATGCAGAGATTGGCGGAAAAAAATTATAACCAAAAAGAACTAGAGAGTGGGATACCTTATTTTACCATCACTTCTTCAAAAGTTAAAGATAACGGTAGTATTTCTATTAGAACGGAATTGAAGTATTTCCGGTATAGCCTTATCAATCTTGGAAACCTATCAATAATTGATTTCGATAAGAATGGAATAAATTCAATCCAATCGATAGATAGAAATCAGGAGGAAGCTACTATTACAGGCAATATATTTTCTCAGATATCCACTGATAATTTACAATTGTTTATTGATCAAAATCGGGGAGAGAAAATTATTAGACTCCAAAGCATAGAAAATAATATACCTACAAAAATTTATGAATTAATTAACACTAAAACAGATAAAGACTTTTCTTTAACTGACAGATACAATATTGTAGAGAGCACCAAGAAGCTAGTATTTGTACTCAATCAGAATAAGTCTGCAAAATTCTATCAATTTGACATCTCTGATCTTTATCCCTAATCCACCTCAAAAATCAACTTCATCGTAATCGACGCAGTTTTGTTCTTGTCTGCGGTATTGAATGTTCCGCCCCAGGAATAGTCTTCTCCGGAGTTTTGGCCCGTGATCTGGAAGATTCCCATATTGGCTGAGATCAGATCCCCAAGATCTCCTTTGGAGTTTTCGGCAATCCGTTCGGCACGGATACGGGCATCTTCGGTTGCCTTAGCTATCATTTCCAGTTTCAAAGATTCCAGTTCGGTGTAGTAATACCGTGGGGATTGAGAATAAAAGGCAATTCCCTGATTAAGCAATTCGGTGATTTCACGGCTGATTTTCTCCACTTTTTCTATCTCCTTGGATTCGATCTTCAAGGATTGATTGAGTGTGTACCCGTCAAACGTCTGTCCGAGGTAGCGCCCATCGTTGGAATAGTTTTGCTGATACTTGGGATTCGTATTGACCGCATTGAAAATCAGTTTTTCTGCAGGAATTCCTTTTGAAATTAAATAGTCAGTCACCAATTTTTTGTCTTTCTCCAAATCAGCATAGGCAGATTTTAAGTCGAAGCTTTCGCGGCTGAAATTTCCTTCCCATACTACTAGATCAGAAGTGAAATTGCTTTCTCCGAGACCTGTGACATTGATTGTGCCTTGAGGTCTGTTTCTGTTTATAATAGCATTTCCCAGTACAATGGAGGCTATTACGATCGCTAAGGCGAAAAGAATGGAAGAAAGGTTATTTTTCATGTTTTCTAAAAATTAAGGTTAAAATATGTGTCCCTATGAGAGAACAAATAACCCGCCAAATAGTAGGTTAGATTCTGAGGTTGGGATATTTTAACGATCAATAAACTCGCTGCTTATATTCCTGTTCCTTAGGACTATTCAGATCTATCAAATAACCATTTACGACAGCGTATTTTCTCACCCCATCCTTTTCCAAAAAGAAATTAGTCGATTCTCCAGTTCTCCAGCCACCGGAAAAACTAGCTGTACTTTTTAACACTAAAATTGGAAGCTGATGTAAATCGCCTCTTGCTCCCTTTTTCACTTTCACAGCTAAATATCCTTGCTTTAAAAGATCCAATGTCTTTGCTATGTCTATTTCATTCACAGATTCAAATGCTGTTTCATAAACTTTTCCTTCAGCATATTTCAACCCTGTCGCATCAAATTCTTCCAATCCAAAATACACCTGCATATCGCCTAGATCATCTACAGTCCCAGTCACAAAAAATGTATCGCCTGCACTCGAATCTCTCCTTCTGATACCTAGATCCACGGGATAATATTTTCCATTAACAGGGACTTGCACCTTCTTGATTAATAGATCCACCAATTGCAGATCATTGTCAGGAATGGCGAAATACTGCTCTGTACTGTATTGCTCATAACTTCTGGTTGCGATTTGCTCCAGCGCATTGAGGATAATCATAAAATTCAGCTGACGAATGTATTGTTTGTCTGGGTCATTAGGATATCCGCCCGACTCGATCAAAATAGTACTGGTACCCCACTTCGTGAAGTTGTCACCAAAGGCTCTCGGCTCAAACGCATCGTCGTATTTTCCCACGTGACCAGGTACAAGTTGCTGTAATACCTCATTCATTCCCACGATTGTTTGCATTGCTCTAGTCCGCACATCATTCACATCAGTATTATAATTATAAGCAGGTGCCAAAACCGAAATTGTAGCCTGTTTCGGGGTGCCAGATGCATTATAATAAATTTGTTGATCGTGAAGATTAAAACCAAACTCAGGTTCAAAATCGTCTCTTGCACCCTTTAGAATCACTGCTTCTGGGGAGATCTGTGAAATTGCATCTCTGTTCAAATCAATATCAATTGCATTTCTACGCTTGAACGCTTCAGCACCGTCTGGATTGATCATAGGGATAAACTTAAGATCCAGATTTGATTTCAAAAGATCCCGGAGTTCATCATACTCATCTCCACTTGATTCCAGGAAATTGAATAAATCAAAAAGTGACATGGTAGCCGTACTTTCATTTCCATGCATTTGAGACCAAAGCATCACCTTAGTTTTACCATTTCCCCAATCCAAACTGGAAATACTTCTCCCTTCTACCGATTCACCCAATTTATTGACCTGAAAAGCATCTGAATGCTTCTGAATCAAGGGTTGAAGATCGGCATGCTTAACTCTCCTGTGAGTGATTGCAGGTTCTTTAAATTTGGAATAGGCTGATTCAAGAGTTGCGACAGTTGTTGCTTTTGAGGAGATTGTGTTTGCCGTTTTACAACTAATTGTTGAAATCAAAAACAGCAAAAACACGCTACTTGAGAGTATAGAACTGGCTTTCATAATTATTTCTATTTACCTTGAATAAATTGTAAATCTATCGATCATACAAGCAAAAATCCGTTTAATTTTGCTTCAAATCGAATATTCTCCCAAATGAAATTATCCTATCAAGTCGTAGATCTTCCTCTCAAGCATACATTTACTATTGCACATCAAAGCAGGGACGTGCAAGATACGTTGATTGTAAAACTGCAAGATGGTGCATTTTATGGGTTAGGTGAATCTACTACAAATCCTTTTTATGGCATGACGATTACTAATATGTCGGAATGTTTGGAAAAATTCAGGCCAATCGTCGAAAAAGGTGAATGGGAAACTCCTGAAAAACTTTGGGATTTAGGCAAAGAAGTATTCGTTGACAACCCTTTTGCACAATGTGCTTTAGATATGGCTGCATGGGATCTGTATGCGAAAAAACAAGGAAAAAAGCTTTATGAAGTACTGGGCCTGAATCCTGCTGATATTCCTCTGACCAACTTTACTATCGGGATTGATACGGTCGAAAAGATGGTTGCAAAAATGAAGGAAGTTCACTGGCCGATTTACAAAATCAAATTGGGGACTTCAGATGATTTGGCTATCATCCGTGAGCTCAGAAAGCACACGGATGCGGTTTTTAGAATTGATGCAAATTGTGCCTGGACTGCTGAACAGGCCATAACCTATTCTGTGGAGCTGGAAAAGTTGGGAGTGGAATTTATGGAGCAGCCACTAGGAAAAGATGATCTGGAGGGGATGAAGGAAGTGTTCAAGCATAGCAAACTGCCAGTGATCGCAGATGAAAGCTGCATTGTAGAATCTGATGTGAAGAAATGCCATGGTCTTTTCCATGGAATCAATGTGAAGCTGGTGAAAGCTGGAGGCATCACTCCAGGACTCAGAATGATACACGAAGCAAAGAAACTGGGGATGAAAACGATGGTTGGCTGCATGACCGAATCCTCTGTAGGAATCACAGCCATTGCTCATATTGCGCCACTTCTGGATTATGTAGATATGGACGGTGCAATGCTGCTATCTAAAGATCCTGCAAAAGGAATAATAATCACACCCGAGCAAACCATTTTCCCAGAAGGGAATGGAATAGGCGCGGAAATGATTAGTTAATTATCAAGTAGCTAGACGCTAGTATTAAGACAATAGAGCCAAGAATTTGGAATCAAGAGTCTAGATTTAGAGCCTTGAAAATATGATGAATAAGTAAAAAGCCAGGGCGATGTAAATCACCCTGGCTTTCGCTTATTTTTTCTGTCAGCTTGAAATCGTGCACCGGACATCCAGCATTTTTCTCAATTAACTATCGCTTACGATTAGCTTAAAACCTTCGCCGTGCACAGTAATGATTTGCACTTTTGGATCGTCTTTTAGGAGCTTACGGATTTTGCTTAGATACACATCCATGCTTCGTGCATTGAAGTAGCTATCATCTCCCCAGATTTGCTTGAGTGCATGACTTCTATTTACCAAATTGTTGATTTCAGAAGCCAATAGACGGATGAGCTCATTTTCTTTGGAAGTCAACTTGTGACGACCTTTTGGACCGTCTAAGACTTGCTCATCGTAGTGAAGGACAAAGCCTCCAAAGGAGTAAACCTTTAATGGATTAATCTCTTCGCTTTTATGCGTTCTCCGAAGGATTGCATTTACTCGAAGAAGTAATTCTTCCATGCTAAACGGTTTAGTGAGGTAATCGTCAGCACCAATTTTGAGACCTTCGATGATGTCATCCTTTTGATTTTTTGCTGTAAGAAAAAGTATAGGAAGATTTTCTTCAACTTTCTTAATTTCCTTAGCTAAGGTGAATCCGTCTTTTTTTGGCATCATTATATCGAGAAGGCAAAGATCAAATTTTCCCTTCTTGAATTTGTTCCAACCTTCCTCACCATCTCGGCAAAGCGTAGGTTCATACCCTTTCATTTCCAAATATTCCTGTAGAATATCTCCCAAATTTGGATCGTCTTCGACCACTAATAGTTTCGCTTTACTCATTGTTTCTTTGGTAAGTTAATGGTGAATGAGCTTCCTTTTCCAAGTTCGCTACTTACTTGAATCCCTCCTTTATGAGCTTCCAACATGGTTTTTACATAAGATAATCCAAGGCCAAAGCCTTTGACATCATGTACGTTTCCTGTGGGAACCCGATAGAATTTATCAAAAATTTTCCGTTGTGCATCTTTATTCATCCCTATTCCTTCATCCTTGATGGTGATGAAGACTTGCTCTGAATTGTCTTTAGCCTCTATACTTATCTTTGGATTTTCCGGTGAATACTTATTTGCATTGTCCAGAAGGTTGTTGAAAATATGAGTGAGGTGAAAAAGATCTCCCTCTATCATAGGTTCATTCAATTCATTGATGAAGTCGATTTGTCCTCCTTTTTTCTCAACCTGAAGTTCAAAATGATCAACCGTGGTTTCCAAAATTTCTACCAGATTTAACAATTCAATTTTCAGCTTGAAATCTTTCTTATCCAACGCGGCAGCCTGAAGAACGTTTTCTACCTGCGAAACCAAGCGCTTATTTTCATCTTTGATAATACCCAAATATCTAGAACGGAACTTGTCCTGACTAGACAATTCTGGATCTTGAAGTGCCTCCACAGCCAAACTCACTGTAGCCAGCGGCGTCTTGAATTCATGCGTCATGTTATTGATAAAATCATTCTTTGTGTCCGACAGGGCTTTTTGGCGGATAATTACCTTGATCGCATAGATGAAACAAGAAATAATCACAGCTATAAAAAGAATAGAGCTTGATATAGGGAGCCAAACTTCGCGAATCACATGAGTACTTTTTTCTGGGAAATAAACCATTAAGAAATTCTCCTTACCAAAAATATCATTAGGAAAGAGTCTAGCTTGAATGCCTTTTTGAACCAAGACAAATTGCTGCTTTACAGGGCCGATAGGTAGCAATAACCCATCATCTTTGAGCAGACCTAATTCAAACCCCTCTGAAATATTTCTTTCCAACAAGTATCCTTTCAATATCCTTCTAACTTTTGTAGTGTCCAGTCTATCCAATATTGCCTTTTGTCCGGCAGTAATCTCGTCTACATATTTGTTGATAAAATCGATTTTAGCATTTGTTCTATATACTTTTTCCAACGCATCTGGACTGATATTGAACTCTGGCCTCATCTCTATCACTGATAGACTTTCTGTTTCGCTTTGGCTTTTTGGAGAAGCTTCGAGTCTACTCAAGTACTGGAATTGACGTTCTTTTTCTTTAAGCAAAACCTCCATTTCATCTGGAGTGAACATTTTAGATGCTAATTCAGGAGTCATATAAGCGAAAAAAGCTTCCAGCTCTTCAAGTTGATTCATATCCACTCCCTGCGATTCAAGAATTCTTCTGAAAGTCTGGCTAACTCTCGGAGCAGGCTCTTGAAAGAACGAGTCCACCAGCGAAGGCCTAGGCCTGGAAATTCGTCGGGAACTTACCGTTACGTCAAAATCAATGGGGTCGATTTTTTCAAACAGTGATCTGCTAATGATGGAATCCTGCATCATATAGCCATAAAATGTCGCTGAAGTTTCCCCTTTTTCTAGCTGATCGACTGTGGCGGAAAGTGCCTGATAGACGTTTTGATCGAATCGTTCTCTATTAATACGAATAGCATTTTTCACCCAATAGAATTGGAAGCCCATCAGACCGAAGCTGGCCAGGGACATCAAGACAACGATTAGGATGATGTTACTTTTCGACATTGTGCAAATTTAATCCTATAATCAGGCCATGGGGAGGGGTTAACAATATTTAACCGGCCCACAATTGGTGGAAAGTTGATCAATTTCAACTCCTTCTTCTATATTTAGGTTCGAAAACAGCGTTTTCTTAATTACACTATAACTAAATGAAAATAGGGGGCGTATGCCTCCTTTTTTTGTTATTTGGCTATCTTTGCCCGCAAATTTCAGATAATGTCAGCACCTCAACATCCTACTCAACTCCAGGGAGTAAGCTTAGAATCAATAGCCCAAGAATTCGGTACACCAGTATATATATATGATGGAGAGAAGATAGTCAGCCAAATCAAATCACTCCAGTCTGCTTTTGCTACTGTACCCTTGAGAATCAAATATGCGACCAAAGCATTATCCAATATCACTATTTTGAAGTTGGTGAAAAAAGCTGGTGAAGGTGTAGATGCTGTGTCCATTGAAGAGGTAATGATTTGCATGCAAGCTGGATTTACTGCAGCTGAGATTATGTACACGCCCAGCGGTGTGAATTTCCGTGAGGTACAGCAAGCAGTCGAATTGGGTGTCATGATCAATCTTGACAGTATCCCGCTCATGGAGGAATTTGGTGCTACTTATGGTAGTACAAAGCCTGCATGCATCCGAATCAATCCGCACATAATGGCGGGTGGCAATGCCAAAATTTCTGTAGGACATATTCAAAGTAAGTTTGGCATTTCCATCCAGCAACTTCCGGAGATTTTAGAAGTGGTGAAGAAATATGAAATCAAAGTAATTGGTCTTCATATACATACCGGTTCTGACATTCTTGATGCTGAGATATTCCTGAGAGGAGGAAATGTACTGTTTGATGCTGCAATGAATTTTCCAGATCTTACCTTTTTGGATTTTGGAGGGGGATTCAAAGTCGCTTACAAGTCTGGTGATCCGTCCACTGATATTGCAGAAGTTGGCACAAAAGTATCGGCTGCTTTCAATCAGTTTTGTGAGAAATATGGTCGGAAACTGGAGCTTTGGCTTGAGCCAGGAAAGTTTTTGGTGAGTGAATCAGGCTATTTAGTAGTGGAGTCAAATGTGGTTAAAAAGACACCTCAGATTACATTTGTGGGTGTGGATTCAGGTTTGAATCACCTGATCAGACCGATGATGTATGACGCATTTCATGATGTGTATAATTTGAGCAATCCTGACGGGGAATTGAATCCATATAATGTTGTGGGCTATATCTGCGAAACTGACACGCTCGCAAAAGATCGAATGCTTGCAAAAGTCTCGAAAGGCGATCTTTTGGTATTTAAAAATGCTGGGGCCTATGGGATTAGTATGTCATCCAATTACAATTCCAGGCTACGTCCTGCTGAAGTTTTGGTGTGGGAAGGAGAAGCTCAATTAATAAGAAAACGCGAAATTTTTGAAGATTTAATCAGAAATCAGATCGTTTTAGACATTTAATCTTATATTTCCTTGCCCACAAATCCATTGGTATAATTATTGAACAGAGTGTTTACTTATTTGAAAGAGCTATTTAGGTAGCAATTTCAATGAAACAATGATTTGAAACTAATCGTGATTGAACGCCTCAATCTTAAGCCCTAGTAGTTTCAAATCTTTAATTCATAATTATATAACCTTTGCCATTTTACAAATGCATAAATTTGTCTGGTATTGGTGTAATTTTCTATGTATAGGAGAATAATTGGTGTATTCATTACTATAGGGGCTATTTGTTGCATTTTTTCTAATGTAATAGCTCAAGATACCCAGTACTCTCAATTCTATGCTGCCCCTCTTTACTTAAATCCTGCATTGACAGGAGCCAGCGAACTTACACGCATTGGTGTCAATTACCGAAATCAATGGCCAGGTTTAGACCAAAATTTCAATTCCTATTCAGCCTATATTGATCATTATATAATGGATTACAATAGTGGAATAGGGTTGATTTTTAATGGAAGCCAAGAGAGTATGGCAAATCTATCAACCAATGAAATTGGGCTTTCCTACGCCTACAGGTTAAAGTTGAGTGAGGATATGTTTTTCAGAGTTGGAGGCATGGTAAGTTATATGCAGCGTGATGCATTTTTCTCAGACCTTGTGTTTGGAACACAGATCGATATCATCAATGGCACGATTGGAGGGATAACTGATGAACTCAATGGAATTCCGATAGATAGTCGTTATAGTTTTGCTGATTACAGTGTTGGAGGCATGTTTTACTCCAAGAATATCTGGCTTGGTGCATCTGCTCATCATCTTTCTGAGCCAAATACTTCATTTGTAGAGGGGCAAATCTCCAAGCTGCCTATGAAACTATCCGCTCAGGGAGGGATAAAGTTTGATTTGGGTGGTGGCCGAAGGAATTACTTTACTCACGCTTATTCAGAGCGTTCTATCTCCTTTGCATTCAATTACAAACAACAAGATCCTTTTAATCAATTAGATGTGGGTGCTCAGCTCTACCTTGAACCATTAGTTCTTGGCGTTTGGTACCGAGGGATACCTACTAAAAATAATCTTCCCAATAATGAAGCATTCATAGGTTTGGTGGGCGTTTCCTTGGAAAATGGCCTTGACGTTGGATATTCTTATGATGTGACCATTTCGAAATTAGGTTTGAGGAATAGTGGAGGGGCACATGAGATTTCACTCACTTATTCCTTTTTATGGGGCGATGAAAAAAGTAGAAACCAAAGGGGGAGAGTTATTCCTTGCTTTAGGTATTAAGCTAATTAGTAACCACTTATACCTTTTTTAATAAATCTCTAAAAATCACATTTTTTGTGTTTTCAAAATGAGTACTGCTGGTAGAACCTCCTTTGTGCCATGTTATAAGTAGTGATCAAAACAAAGCAAGTGGTTAATGGCTTTTACTTAAAACCTCTTTTTTATGTTCAAAACACTAAGATTAATTTTAGGTGATCAGCTGAATTCCCATGATTCCTGGTTTGAAGAAAGAAATACCTCCACCACTTATCATGCTAGAGTTAAGGCAGGAAACTGATTATATACCTCATCATATTCAAAAGGTAATTGCATTTTTTCCCAGTATGAGAAACTTTGCCCAGCATTTAAGTAATCAAGGGCATCAGGTCAACTATTTCCAGTTGGACCACAAGGATAATTCCCAGGATTTGGAGAAAAATGATTGCTTCCATTGTGAAGAAAAACAACTTTTATATGTTTGAATATCAGTTGCCAGACGAGTACCGGCTAGATGAGCAACTGAAGTCAATCATTGGATCACTTACGATCCCTTGCCGTAGTGTAGATACAGAGCATTTTTTGACTGAGCGGGAATATGTTAAAGACTTCTTCCAAGGAAAGAAAACTTTTCTGATGGAGAGTTTTTATCGTCAAATGTGTAAAGATTTTGATATCCTTATGGATGGTGAGTTTCTCGATGAATACCAAAATGATTTCTCCTCTTGAAGTAGTAAAGAAAGTTGAGGAATATTGGTCCGCTCATCAGGATCAAATTTCTATTTCCCAGGCAGAAAGGATTTATCCGACAGATTCTTGGGTGGCGGGAATATATGTGGGGGATTTATTGGGCTAAAATGCCTGATTTTTCAGGATTAAATTTCTTTAATCACAACAGGAAGTTACCGGAATGGTTTTGGACTGGCGACACAAAAATGAAATGCCTGAGTCATTCCATAGGTCAGTCGCTAGATTTAGCTTATGCTCACCATATTCAGCGATTAATGGTAATAACCTGAGTTCGATTTTAAAAAGCGGCTAATTGATTTGTTTCGACGGGTTGATAGTTGATTGCTGGCTTTTTAGGGAAGAAGGAATAGGCAATTAATCCAGAAATAAGGT
>NZ_JAXRUT010000015.1:0-143394 GCF_035156405.1 Algoriphagus aurantiacus
CGTTTTTCATACCCTAAAATACAAAGAAGCAGTCAGAATAACACAGAAAAATTAATATAATATACTGTTAATCAGTTGATTATAAATACATTCTCCCTGCAACGGTCTTGGTATGTAAGTCAGAAACAAACCTGTCAAATTCTTCAGGGTTAAGTATATGTGCAGCCTTCACGATTTTCTTCTTAGGGTCATCATAAAGCACCTGGCGGACAGCTTGCGCAACTTGTGTAGGTTCCTGCATAAGCAGGAAATTCATTGATCCAGCAGATAAATGCACGGAATATTCTGGGTGATCAAGGGCATACACACTGAAGAAATCCACCTTACTGGCTATGAGTAATTTGTTGAATTCTCTGGAATTCATTGATAGCATATTCATCATTGGAGATATATCATTCCTTCTTCCTAAAATCACTACCGAGGCCACTTCCGGAACAGCTTGAGACGACCAGATTAGCTTATCTTCATTTAGAATATCCAAAAACAGTTGTGCTTCCAGGTTATTGCCAACAGAACTACCAGTCATTTGTTGGGCTAAGTAATCCATGTATTCAGCGGCTAATTTTTTTCCATCTAAGCCTTTCTCACTTAAGTATTCACTTAGCTGCGTCGCATTTTCAGTGTCTATTACAGGATCAACGTAGATCATACCTTCCACTTTATTTGGATGATTCTCTGCAAACTGTCGGATGAGTATATTTCCCCAATTGTTTCCCGCTAAAATATAAGGAGGCTGGATTTCCATTTTTTCTAACAGTGCCTCCAGTCCCTTGATCTGCGACTCTAAGGTAGGATTTTGGTCAGAATCAGAAGACTCCCCGAGACCTACTCTATCGTAGGATAACACAGGAGAAAACTCAGCGA
This sequence comes from Algoriphagus aurantiacus, assembly GCF_035156405.1. Taxonomy (NCBI): domain Bacteria; kingdom Pseudomonadati; phylum Bacteroidota; class Cytophagia; order Cytophagales; family Cyclobacteriaceae; genus Algoriphagus; species Algoriphagus aurantiacus. Next base: position 865 of record NZ_JAXRUT010000015.1, read on the forward strand.
TTTGATCAAATGCAGCGTTCCATGATTCTAAACTTTGCCCACTTCCGGCTTCCAGAATTACGATAGGCTGATGAGCCTTTCTATCCTCCAAGCCCGATGTTCTAGCCCGTATCTGCATTCCATCTACAGTAATAAGTTCTGTTTTTGATTGGGCAATAAGCTGATTTGAAAATAAAATTACAGGCAGGAATCCGAGTAAAAGCAATTTTTTCATTAGGCTTTAGATTAGTTTGAACTAAAAGTTAACTAAAATAATTTTCTTTATGAAATGCTGAGGTACAGATGTTTGCAAGATTTAACAAGGTGTCTTGTAAAACCTTAAAATTTTTTTTTCTGAAACAACTATTCAAAAAGCCTCAATATCTACCTTAATTTTTCTGATAACCCATCCAGTCCACTTCCAACTCGAAGGGGAATTCCGGTTTTTCAAGTGAATTTGGATTTCCTTCCACTGCCCAGTCTTTTGTATGCCAAAAATTCATTCTATACTTGGATGCATGCTGGGGAATCCCGAGTTGCGAACCTTGATAATCCCATAGAACGAGTGTGTCGGCTGTCTCAGGATGTAGCATCCACCAGCGTAATCTGTCACTTTCCCAATCAAATCCATAGGTGTGAAACTGTGACGAAGCATCGTAATTTTCAATAGCTGGAATGCTTTCTGGAATATTTTGTGATCCAGTTAAAGGGGTTGGTGTACCGTCGAATCCCACTTTTGAGATCGTCTCGATGATTTTTCCCTCTGTCAAATTGATAATTCTTCCTATGCGTTGCAGCTTGCCATGTTCACCCGTCCAAGTGCCCACGTAGATGATTCTTGGGTCAGCCAGCAGCCATTCGAAGTCGATTTCGCTAAGGCCTTCTTGATCGTCTTCATGGTAAGTGAAATAGCCGACCACAGCACCTACGTTAGGCTGCTTTTTTGTTGCATCAGGCACTTTAAGCCTAGTGGAGTAAGTCCCGAAATGGGTGAAATGCTTGGTGATAATCTCTGGTCCCTTGCCTGGGCCAGCTATTTCATCCGGATTCAGTTTGAAGGACAGTATTTTGGTTTTCCGTTCAGAAGGAGATGGAATCCCTATTTTATGTTTAAAATCGACATTGGCGCCTGTTGAACCATATCGAAAATTCTTCAACTTGGATTTAGAGAAGTCCTCACGGAAAGACTTATGCTTTTGATCTGATTCATTTGGAAGTAAGCTAACCACTAGAAAAAAAAGTAAAATAAATGTCTGTTTCATGTGATTATAAGTTAATTTTTTTTAGCCCTTTTAGAGAAATAGTTGAGTGAGTTTACGGGGGTTAATAATTATCCCTTTTTGTGACGCTTGAGTCATGCTCAATTTCTATGTTCTTTTGGCTTGGCCCAAAAGAACCCTGCCTACCGGACAGGCAGGCAAAAAGCCAAGTCGCAGCAAAGCTTTCGCCCACATCCTGATAACTATCGGGACAGCTGCCTGGCCCGCTACGGCGACAGCCCAACGTGCCCTAAAAATAAGCAAATGTGCTGATACGGTGGATGCTGGGATATATTCATCCCTCTGTGTGATGCTTGAGTCATGCCTGCCTGTAGACAGGCTCGATTTCATTGGATTGAAGATAAGAAGATTTATTGTCTCATGACTTTGGCATATATAACTAGTTGAAAGTTCATCTGGTTTAAGTCTGCTGAATCACTGAGTTGAACTACTACGAAATGGTTATCTGTAGAGGTGAATCTGTTATTTCTAACCGAGCATCTACAATTCTTTTCTATAGTTGCTACCCCAATTGCTGTGGTGGTTCGGATAACTTGCTCCCCGCTACGAAATTCCTATAGTTTTCATTAATCTTATAGTGTATTGAAAATCATATATTTAGATGATCTGTAAAATAAAATTATGTATATTAATCTCATTGGACCGTAATTTTTAAAGCTATGCCTCTTTTCATGGATTATCATCAGTTTGACAATGTCACTATAGAAGAAGTGAAGACAGCTCATATTGCGGACTTGAAAATACAAGATGAATATGGAGTGAAATACCATCAATTCTGGGTAAATGAAGAAGCTGGATCAGTCTTTTGTCTGATAGAGGGGCCAGATAAAGAAACCTGTGAGTTAGTACACCGGCTCGCCCATGGAGTTACAGCTTGTTCAATTACAGAAATTCAACAGGGATTTTATAAGCTCGCTATGGGAAATACAGTACAGTCTCAAGGCGGAGTGGCTACTTTTACTACGGGGGAAGTAGATATAGCTTATCGAAGTATTTTAGTGGTGTCTATTAGAGCTTTGACTTCAGCAAGAGATTCAAATGATGTGAGAAGTCTATTACTACCGATTTGGGCAAAGAATATTGTAATGGAGAAGTTCAGGGATTTCGGAGGACGAGGGATAGAATGGGGCGATGATGATAGTTTGATAGCTATATTCAATGATGCCAAAGATGCATATAACTGTGCCAATAGTATTCAGAAAGAATTGTGTGCTAATTCCGAAATGAAGCCAAAGATTATTTATAAAATGGGACTAAGTGCCGGCCAACCTGTAACAGAGCATGGAGATTTCTTTGATAAAGTTCTTAAGCTTTCTTCTCGATTGTGTAATGCTGCTCTTGATAATCAGCTATTGGTTTCTGCATTGATTGCAAAACTTGCTAAAATTGATACCTATATACCTTCATGGCAAAACAGGGTGGTGGTGCCAGCTGAAGAAAGACTTCTTTCAGATATATTCAATATTACAGAAAGTCGTTTGTCAGATTTGAATTTAGGTATAACTAATCTATGCGAATCCATAGGAATCAGCAGACCTCAGTTTTACCGAAAGATCACAGCAATTACCGGTAGGTCTCCGGTATATTTTTTAAGAGATATCAGACTTGAAAAAGCAAGGACTTTACTACAACAAAAAACTGGCAATGTTACACAAGTTGCGATGGAAGTCGGCTATTCTAACCCTTCTTATTTCACCAAGTGCTACACTGAGAAATTCGGGTGCCTTCCTTCTTTGCATTGATCCTATCCAAAATAGGAATGAACAGATATTGATACTTTTTGAATAGTATAAGGTTGCCCTATTTTTTTTGATGTTCTAGCTTTGAACAGTAGTTAGCTGGGAACCAGCGCGATAAATTTTTAACCATAAACAAGGAGAGATATGAAAACTGTTTCATTTCCAAACCGAACTATTTCAATAAAGAGTATTGAAGAGTTCATTAGTTCGTTAAGAGGGGAACTCATTGTGCCAGATGATGAGAAATATAATGATTCACGTCAGGTATACAATGCAATGATTGACCGCTATCCTGCAGCTATTGTGTACTGCGAGGATGTAGCTGATGTAATAAGCTGCGTCAAATTTGCAAAACGAGAAGGGATTATCACAGCAATCAGAGCAGGAGGGCATAATGGCGGAGGGCTAGGTATAGTTGACGATGGATTGGTAATTGATTTGTCGAAGATGAATGGAATTCGTGTGGATCCCAATACCAATACGGTTCGCGCAGAAGGAGGATGTTTGCTTAGAGATTTGGATCATGCTACTTCCGCTTTTGGTAAGGCAGTGCCTGCTGGGATATTTTCTACCACAGGTATTTCAGGACTAACGCTAGGGGGAGGATTAGGCCATTTATCCAGAGCTTATGGGCTTTCTATTGATAATCTGATTGAAGCAGATGTAGTTCTGGCAGATGGCTCTTTAGTGAAAACAAGTGAGGATAGTTTGCCTGATTTATTTTGGGCAATTAGGGGAGGGGGAGGCAATTTTGGAGTTGTGACTTCATTTTTATTTCGTCTCCAAGATGTAAGCAATATTCAGGCAGGTCCAATACTATGGCACTTGGAAGATGCAGAGGAAATCATGCCTTTTTATCAGGATTTTATCCTTTCCGCTCCCAATGAGATTTACTGCTATTTTGCTTTTTTGACGGTACCGCCTGTTTCTTTATTCCCCGAGCACCTTCATTTGAAAAAAATGTGTGGTTTAGTTTGGTGTAATGTTGGCGACGGGCCAGGCTCCGAAAAAGCATTAAAATATTTTAGGGACTTTAAGACTCCGGCATTGGACTATGTAGGCCCAATGCCTTTTGTATCCCTTCAAAGTATGTTTGATGCTTTGTATCCCAAGGGTCTTCAGTGGTACTGGAAAGCGAATTTTGTTAAAAATCTAACTGAGAAATCAATAGCAGAGAACATTAAATATGCTCATCAGATGCCTACATCTCAATGTACCATGCATCTCTATCCCGTAAATGGAGCCTGTCACCAAAAATCAAGTGATGATACTGCTTGGGGATATAGAGGGGCAAATTGGTCTCAGGTAATAGTCGGAGTAGATCAAAACCCAATCAAAAAAGAAGAAATCACGAATTGGGCAAAAGAATATTGGGATGCAGTACATCCACATTCAGAGGAGGGAGGCTATGTGAATTTTATGATGGAAGAGGGGTTAGACCGAATAAAAGCGTCTTATGGGAAAAATTATGAAAAACTTTCTGAGATAAAGGAAAAATACGATTCAGATAATTTTTTCCGTGTAAATCAAAATATTAGACCGAAAAACCAAACAATTCAAACTTTAACCTAAACGCATACAATTATGGAAAACATAAATGTAAACTCAAGAAGAAAGTTCCTCGGAACTCTCGCTGCAACTGCTAGCATGTCTAGCGTAGGCACCGCTGTTTTCGCGGAGGAAATTAATGGTAATAGTACAAAGTTTATCCACGAAGCGGATGAATGGTTTAAGAAGATAAAAGGCTCTCACAGGGTAGTGTATGACGGATCTACACCTCACGACGGATTTGCAATTATTTGGAATTGGGCTTTTTATTTATCTAATAACCAGACAGGATCGGAAGATTCTGATATTACAGCTATGTCTGTCTTAAGGCATTCAGCCATACCGTTTGCATTGAAGAGTGAGCTTTGGGAGAAATATAATTTAGGAGAGTTTTTTGGGGTAATGGACAATAAAACCCAAAAGCCTTCCTTGAGAAATCCCTATTATGAGCCTCAGGAAGGTGATTTTCCCGTTCCAATAATTCAAGGAATTAAAGAACTTCAGGCAAGAGGAGCGATGTTTTGTGTCTGTGATTTAGCATTGAGCGTTTATGGTGGTGCGAAGGCTCAGCAAATCGGTGAAGATGCGACGACAGTTTATGAAGAATGGAAAAATGGGGTATTGCCAGGTATTCAGATTGTGCCATCTGGAGTTTGGGCGCTAGGCAGAGCTCAGGAAAATGGGTGTGGATATATTTTTGCCGGCAATTAAGTGTGTTGTGTAAGGGTTTCTAGGTTTATTAGCATCCACAATCCTTCACCATAAACTCAACACCCTTGCTGGTAGCTTTGCGGATGGCTTGACTCACAGATCCAAAATTCCAATAGTTTTCTCCACCATCCTTATCAGGTGTACCCCAGCTGTTGATCTCTGTCACAATGGCATTGTCTGAAACGATATTGCCCGTACTGGTCTCTATCAGTGCAACTCGCAATGTTGCCGAGATTTCTAGATCTGGAGCAGGTGGATTCATGTCGTAAACTTCCTGCTCCGTTCTATAATCCCAGCCATCAGAATCTCTCGTTTCACCCAGAGTAATGCCCAAAAAATAGGGATAGTCCAAGCTGGGATTAACTTTCACACGCTGGGTCGGGTCATTCAGGTCCTTGATTCCTGCGGAAAATAGCTCATATTCCAATCGGTCATACAACTCTACTTTTGTAAATCCCTGATCCCGAAGAATGGATAAAATCTGGGTCTCGAGACTGTTTTGTTCACCAGGGGATAGTTTGCTAAAACCAGCATCCCAAGGTAGTGGCAAAAGCAATACACCATCAGTTTTACCAAGACATACATGGCACTTGATCCGCGTATAAACTTTTGTGGAAGTACATGCAGTAAAGGCTGTTAGAATAAACAGCAATAGAATTCCCTTTTTCAAAATGTTTTTAATCGAATTTCAAAAATTATTGTTCAGTGTTTTGCCTTAAACCTCGACCTCACTTCGAGTTCTATAACTAGCCCATTTGCTCAGCAATCCAGCAATAGATACTACCTGAAGAATCATAGATGAGCCAAGAATTAAATCAGCGTTTGGATTATCGCTGATTTTAAAATAAGCCCCGAAAAATGCCATACTCATGCTGAGAAGCAATAGGCGAAACATTAATTTCTGTCGCTTGGTTAAGCTGTTCAGTCTTGGAAAAAGTTTGTATAAGAGATTAATCATGGTATGAATTTATCAGAATAGTTGAAACGGGGTGGAGATATGTTAAAATCCAGGGATTTGATCTGGTTGGTGGACGATTGCTAAGCTGAGTTAAGATTCAGCCAAAAATCCCAAAATTCTGTTCCTGTACCATTCTAATAGTTGAGGAGACACAAAAGGCATTGAGATTAATTCCACCAAAATTCCATCTTTGATTATATAGTGTGTAGGGGATAGTTCAATTTTGAAGTTTTCATCAACCCATTTTCTGTCTACGCTGGCGGTTTTGTATCCAAAATCTCCTCTTTTCGAAAAGTACCGTTCAATCTTTTGAGGCGATGACATTGCAAAACTTAAGAATTCAATATCATCCCGATCCTTGAATTCCTCCGTAAGCTTTTGAAGATTCTCTTCTTCTTGCTTACAGCCTGTACATCCTACAAACCAGGTATTGAGGATAATTAATTTTTCTTTTAAGTCTTTGTATTCAGTTTTTTTTCCTTCTATATCTAAGTAATCAAACTTAGGGAACTCAGAACCGACGGGTAAGCCTAGGGTCGTTTTTTTATGAATTTGTATACATTCTTCAAGCTCATCTGGATTAGATAAATTATAGCTTTGGGCAATAGAAATGGAATAGGAAACTAGTAATACCAAACCTACCAGAGTTACTTTTTTCATTGTGGTTGCAATTAGGTAGACCGCAATATAGCCAGTTTATAAGAATGAAAACTACGTAATTAATCAAATTCTGAATTATAATTCAGCCGTACTTGCAAAAAAAATCTTGATACTTTCTTCTTGATACTTTATACTCAAAATTATTTCCTCGGATGAAAATCCGTCAGCACTTGCCTCAGATAATCCCGATCTAGATGTGTATAGATTTCCGTGGTCGTGATGCTTTCATGGCCAAGCATTTCCTGCACTGCACGAAGATCCGCTCCACCTTCGATGAGATGTGTGGCAAATGAATGTCGGAACGTGTGGGGGGAAATGTTTTTTTCGATTCCAGCTTGCTCAGCGGTCTTTTTGATAATCAGAAAGATCATTACCCGGGAAAGTTTCTTCCCTCTCCGGTTTAGAAAAACATATTCTTCATGGCCTTTGACGATAGTTTGATGCACCCGAACTTTGTCTTTATAGATGTTCAGATATTTCAAGGCATCCTTTCCGATGGGGACCAGACGTTCTTTATTTCCCTTGCCCGTCACTCTCAGAAACCCAACATCTTCGAACACCTGACCTTTTTTCAATTCTGTGAGTTCAGACACCCGCAGTCCTGAACTGTAAAGCATTTCCAGCATCGCACGGTTGCGGTGGCCTTCCGGTTCTCCAAGTGGTATTGCCTCCAAAAGCTGTACAATTTCCTGATAGCTTAGCGTGTCGGGAAGTTTTCGGCCAAGTTTCGGAGCTTCCAGAAGCTGAGCAGGGTCTTCGGTGATTCTGTCCTCATACATCAGGTATTTGTAAAAAGCTTTGATTCCTGATATAATTCTGGCGTGGGTGTATTCCGATATTTCCAGCTTGGCTAGCTCGTTTACAAACCTTCTCAGATGTTCCAGTTCCAGCGTCAAAGGGCTTTGATCAGGAAAATTTGATTCACTGTATTTCGCGAGTTTTTCCACATCTCTGGTATAAGCTTCAATAGAATTCCCGCTAAGAGATCGCTCAAGTTTGAGGTAATGGCGGAATTGTTTGATGTGGTTTTGCCAGACTTTGTGCATAGGAAGGTTATAAAATTGAAAAATTGAGTGATTGGAAAATTAACATTCCCGCATTTCGTCTAGATTTCCTTCCCATGTGATTTTGCCTCTTAGGTTGGCCAGTTCAGCCAGTTTGATTTTTCTCAGATAAGATTTCAAGGCTTCATCCACAACTTGCTGAACAGTTTTTAAATCAGTTCTTTTTAAGATTTCAGCTACTAGCTTTTCATCAATAGTTATGTTCATGCCTTATTTTTCGCTTGTTAGTAAAATTACAACTTTAGAGCTTTCCAACTTCAAAACCTGAAAATCCTTTTAACTTTGAGCTAATAACCATCAAACCGAATTTTGTTTTGAAAATCCTGATCATTAACGGGCCAAATCTTAATCTTCTTGGGAAAAGAGAGCCTGAAGTTTATGGAAGCACTTCTTTCGAAGAATATTTTGAGGGCTTGAAAAAAGCTTTTCAGGATGTTGATCTTCATTATTACCAAAGTAATGTGGAGGGAGAGCTGATCAATAAGATTCAAGAAGTTGGTTTTACTTTTGATGCCATTCTTCTGAATGCAGGTGGCTATACTCATACTTCGGTAGCAATCTCTGATGCCATCGCGGGGGTGACAACTCCTGTCTTAGAAATACATATTTCGAACATCTATAAGCGGGAAGAATTCCGCCATAAAAGCATTATTTCCAAATCCTGTGTCGGAATGATCTCCGGCCTTGGCCTCAAAGGCTACGCGCTAGGAATTCTCTATTTTCAATAACCACTACCTACTATGCTTACTTTTGCACCAGGGCCATCCAAAGTATATGATGCCCTTCCTACTTATTTGCAAGATGCCTACAACGAAGGTATTCTGAGTGCAAATCACCGCAGCAATGCCTTCATGCATTTGTATCAGGAAACTGAGCAATTGATGCGTGAAAAGCTTCACATGCCGGATGATTACAAGTTACTTTTCACATCCAGTGCTACCGAAAATTGGGAGATCATCACCCAATCCATCGTGCAGCAGGCGAGTTTTCATATTTATTCAGGTTCTTTTGGGAAAAAGTGGATAGGCTTTGCGAAGCATATCAATCCAGCTACTGATGGGATGAAAATCGAAGCGAATATAGCTATCGATGTGGCAGGATTAGAGATTTCAGAGGATTTCGATGTGATTGCGCTGACGCAAAATGAAACTGCCAATGCCACTCAAGTTCCGATGTCGGTGATTGATGCGATCAAGGAAAAATACCCTGAAAAAATGATCGCTGTGGATACAACTTCTTCTATGGCCGGGATTGAATTGGATTTTAACTTGGCAGATATTTGGTACGCATCTGTGCAAAAATGTTTCGGTCTTCCAGCAGGTTTGGGCATTTTGATTCTTTCTCCTAAAGCCATTGAAAAATGCGAGAGTAAAGGAGAAAAGGGCAGATACAACAGCTTGAGTTTTATGTTGGAAAATTCTGCCGGTTATCAGACGCATTACACGCCGAATGTATTTGGGATCTATTTGCTCAACCGGGTTTTAAAAGACTTACAGGAAATCCAGCACATCGATGCAAATCTTCGTGAGCGTATGCAAAAGTTGGAAAATGCCGTAGCTCAATCTAAGTCGCTTCGGATGCTAGTAGATAATGCAGAAACTAGAAGCACAACTGTATTGGCAGTCACGGGTACTGAGGATTTGATAGCCTCTGTGAAGAAAGACGCTGAAAAAGAAGGAATGCAGTTAGGATCTGGCTATGGTCCTCATAAGCCTACCAGTTTCCGAATCGCCAATTTCCCTGCGATCACGAATGCGGAAATGGATAAGTTGGTTGCGTTTTTGGGAAGATATTAATTTCTTGGGAACCACAGAGAACGCTGAGGTTTTCACAGAGAGCGCAGTTTAATTATGTATACCGACTCAAGTTATTTGTTCTAGATTAATTGTGCGTCAAATCCCCCTTGAACTCGATTTTCATTGTGGAAACGGAAAGTAGTCAACGGGGGCTAGGGGGATTTGATAAATTAATTTAATTCAATCCTGACCTGCCACGGCAAGTTTGGATCTTTTTATTGTTTTTATCGCAAGCGGAGTTCGCAAAAGATTTCCCAAAGACTTTTTTCTTCACTATTCCGTAATTTAAAAACCATCGAGGTTTTGAAAACCTCAATGGTTAAATAACTACTTTCGCGGAATGTTTGATTTGAAAGAAATATTATCTGTTTCTCTGATTCTTTTTTCAGTGATTGATATCCTCGGTTCTATCCCTATTGTTGTTAACCTGCGGCAGAAAGTGGGGCATATACAATCCGAGAAAGCCACCTTGGCAGCAGGTGTATTGATGATATTGTTTCTTTTTGCTGGCAAATCTATTTTGAGTCTATTCGGAATAGGAGTGGAGGATTTTGCGATTGCGGGTGCGCTGATCATTTTTGCGATAGGAGCAGAAATGATACTTGGCATCGAACTTTTCAAATCTGATCCTGACGCCAAAGACAGCGCTTCCATTGTACCAATTGCTTTTCCACTTATCGCAGGTGCAGGAACTTTGACCACTATTCTGACACTGAAAGCTGAGTTTGCGCAGATTAACATTGCGATAGGAATTCTCCTGAATCTGATCTTGGTTTACATCGTGCTGAAAAGTACAGGCTGGCTGGAGCGAAAAATAGGAAAGACAGGTTTGGATGTTCTAAGAAGGATTTTTGGGATTATTTTGCTTTCCATTGCCGTGAAGATTTTCAAGACAAATGCCTTTCCTTTGAGCATGGAGTCGGGCATTTAAGCCACATCTTTTACGTATTTTCATTTACTTTACCCCATGATTTCCATTTACACTGATGGCGCGGCCAAAGGCAATCCCGGTCCGGGAGGCTATGGTGCTGTGCTGAAATTCAATAAACATCGAAAAGAACTTTCTGAGGGCTTTCGCCTGACTACCAACAATCGCATGGAGCTTTTGGCAGTGATCCGTGCGCTTCAGGCACTTACCACGGATGAGTTTCCGGTGCAGATTTACTCAGACAGCAAATATGTAGTTGATTCTGTGGGAAAAGGCTGGATATGGGGTTGGCAGAAAAAGGGTTTTAAGGACAAGAAAAACCCTGATCTGTGGCTTCGTTACATTCCGCTACACTTGAAATACAAACCTAAGTTTATCTGGGTAAAAGGACATGCAGGAAATATCGAAAATGAAAGATGCGACGTGCTAGCTGTGCAAGCGGCAGAAGGATTTGACTTAAAGGTAGATACCGGATACGAAGCGAGTTTGTGAGTAGCCTAAAGTTTGTTTAAGAACTCGGCAAGAAACAGTTTGACAGGAAGTATCTGGAAGGTTTTTCCCTCTGAAGAAAGTGTGTCCCTTTGATCAAGCGTGAGGATAAAGCCTTCAGTTTTTGCAAAAAAATCCATAGCTTCGGTGAGTCCATCCACTTCGCGCTTTTGATTATCGAGATGGATTCTTTCTGTGACCTGTATAAGCCATTTACAAGAGTCACCTTCAAAAACCACAAAATCGCACTCCTTATTCTCCCTGAAATAATAGGTTTTCAATCTTGTTTTCCTGAGCAAGATATACACGAGATTTTCAAGCAATCTTCCCTGATCTTTGCTAAAGCTCAAGGAATTTGCCTTGGCAAATCCGGTGTCTATACAATAAACTTTCTTAGGATTCTTGGAGATACTTTTAGCAGACCAACTGAATCTTGGGAGGAAAAAGAGTAAATAGGCATCTTCTAGCCAAGACAAATAGTCGGAGACAGTAGTAGCCGAGCCTACCTCAAAAGTTTTTTTAAGGCTATTGAAGCTCATCTCTTTTCCCACGTTGGATATCAGGAAAAGCGTGATGTCCATCAGTGTCTTGGTGTTTTTTATGCTGTAGCGTATGGCGATGTCTCTGAAGACGATGTCCTTCAGTAGGTTTTGTAATACCTCAGGGTTTTTGTCACGTAGATATTCCGGAAATCCGCCGGAGTTCAAATACTCTTCGAAACTTGCCTGTTCATCTGGTTTTGCATTATATTCCAAAAATTCCTGATAAGAAAAGGGAAATATCTCATGGGCTAAATAACGGCCTGTAAGTCTTGTCCCAAGTTCTCGGCTGAGTAATGATGCATTCGAGCCGGTGACATAGACTTTCTCCCCCCGATCATGAAGTTGTCTTATGTAGACCTCCCAGCCCTGCACGTTTTGTATTTCATCAAAGAAATAGGTTGAGCTTTCCTCTCCAAGCACCTCATCTAGTTTTGGGAAGTCACCTATTTCAAAACCAAATATCCGTGGATCCTCAAAGTTGAGGTAGGAAAAATCTGTCGGGGTTTCTGAGATGATTTGCCGCATTAGCGTGCTTTTCCCGCAACGGCGTATCCCGGTGATTACCTCTATATGTGTGCTAGAAGGTTTTAAATTCTTGGCAGCTTCTCTCTTGGTAACAGAACTTTCCTTGAGTACTAACTTTTTTTGCCCTGCTACTGCCGACGCTATTTCTTCTTTAAGTATCATCAGATGAGATTATTATTGCCTCAAAGATACAGTTTATTTTACAAAAGTGTAAAAGTTTATTTCTGTAAAAGAAAATAGTTTACGTTATTAACGTAAACTATTTAACTGTTTTAGGATGTTTACAGAAAACTTTCGCTTTCAATTTTGAAAACTTTTGATTTTAGATTTTATCCATTGTCATCAGCGGCACATCCTCACGATTGACTTCCAAAAGTGATTTGTATTCTGACTCCGGATATATCCATCCTTCTTCACCCAATTCATAAAGAAGAGGAGAAAGGTTTTGAACAGCAGCTTTGCAGCCTTGCACGATTGCTCCCAAGTTTCCAGTTTGTTTGGATAGTACAGCTTCATTTTCGATTTCAAAAGGACCGGTGAATTTTTTCTCTTTTAGAATATTCACAAATGCCCGCCAATCCATCGAGTCGCCTAATCCAAATCCTGGTAAAGTAGCCTCGTAGTGATGTCTGTCCCATGGGTTGGTGCTGAAGGGAATACCTGTTTTTTCTGCCCATTCAGTCTTGACTTCCTGCATGGGATACATATTACCCCAGAAGGGATCCGGATTGTTTCGCGTGGATTTGACGTGAATTCTCTTTAGACGATTCATATCGGTGTTTTTGATCACTTCTACGGGATCAGTATGCTGCCATACGTCATGCGAAGGATCGTAGATTTCACCATGATTAAATTCGGGGATGAGTTCATACATAATTTTCCGTGAAGCCAAAACCCCAGGAAGATTATTGAATGTACCAAAGTGACCTGAACTTCTCCAGCCTTCCATTGGACAGTTTTCATAAAGTACAGTTACTCCAAGACTATTTGCATAGCGGATTATTGGTCCGAATATCTTCTGGTATTCCAGTAGATTTTTCTCAAAGCCACCTTCATGATTTCCGAGCTCGTGATTGTAACCCACGAATGTCCCTACTTTTACATCGTTTTCATCTCCTCCAAGCAAGTAGGCCATTCGGATCAGTTTCAAAAGATGATTTTGATTCTTGATTCGCTCAGCCGGGTCGCCGCCGATGAGATTATCAAAAGCTCCTATGGAAAGTCTAAGCTTTGCGCCGTTGAATTTTTCGATCAGTTTTTTTGCTTCTTCAGGTCCAAAATTCTCATAGTCCAGATGTGTGGCCACAAAATCATCGCGTGTACCATCCCTTCTGAAAACGCACAGATCAAGTCCTTGAACGCCGATTTCTAATGCTTTCTCTACAGTTTGGTCCAAGTTGAGTTGGTCAAAAGCAGAAGTCATGATCCAGATTTGGTTTGCCATAATGTTAGTTTTGGGTTTGAAACAAAAAAAGGAAATAAACCAAGTACCGACAAAGGCTAAGTCTATTTCCTTTTTATAGAATGATTTATTTTGTTAATCAATGAACTAAAGTAAGTGTCACTTCTTGTGTGCCAAAGCCTGGCAACACAATATTTTGAGATAGTACTAATTGGCTGGTTGTGACGCTGACTACTTTTAAGTCGCCCGTCGCCCCAGGAATATCAATAGCGTCACTATCAACAGACAAAATCTTGGTCGAATCATTGTAATCCCACGTGAAATCTTCTGTCTGTGGCTCGGAGTCATCACATTTGGTAGCACCAGAATCTGCAACGCCGCTTTTGATGTTAGTCTCATAGTTAAATGTAATCAGGTTGTCAAGATAGCAGGCATCAATCAATGATGCTATGCTGATACCACTGGCAGTGACTGTGCTGAATTTCCACGCAACACCTGATCCGATTAGTTCGGCATCTGACTTTGGAGGATCCTTATCATCGTCTTCGCTACATGATCCTAAAGTGATGAGGCTGACGAGTGTTACTAGAAAAGAGAGTTTGTGAAAAGTTTTCATAGGGAAAAATAGTTTAGAAAAGAAAATCTAAAATAGTAAAAATTAGATTTATACTTTTCTAAAATATAGCCTATCAGTACTATTCATTTGCTGAATACTTCTTTCTGAGCTCTACTTTTAGTTTTTGTCTTTCCCATAGTGCTTTTGCCAAATCCAGTGCTACTTGATCTGGTTCGGATTCGTGGAGAATTTTTTTGAGCTTTTCTTCCCCCAAATCAATTCGATAGCAAATCTGAAGCAATCGCTCAAACTCCCGGTCCAGCATAAATGCGATGACTTTGGAAAGCATGGCTATGGCTTTTACTTCATCAAATTCTGAGCTGACTTCTGGAAGTTCAAAGTCTTTGCGGAGCAAGAATAAAATATCATAGGACAAGGATTCACTCATACTTGGTATTAAAAAAGCCCCAATGTGAATTAGGGCTAGGTTATTAGTTGTCCGATTTATCTTCAGACTTACTTTCTTCAGGTTTTTCCTCTTCAGTTTTCTGTAACACTTCAGGAGCTTGTGCACGAAGTAAGTTGTACCAAGTGATCAGCTTCTTGATGTCAGAGGTGTATACTCTCGCTTCATCCACTTCAGGAAGAACATGCTTCATGAATGCTCTAAGCTCAGCGTCATCAGGATTGGCGTCCAGGCCCAAGTCACCTTGGAATTCTGCTTCAATCTTTTGCATCACGGATTCCAGCGGCTCAGCGCCCTCTTCTGTCAAGGTATAGATAGAGATATCACTCAAAATAGATACACGCTGGGACATGCCGGCAACGAGTTTAGTCTTCTTAGCGTCCATGCTCTCCAGGATCACACCTGTGCGTGAAGGCTTCAAAACTTTGAACAAACCGGGTTTACCGGCAACGGTGGCAAGATCTTTAAAATTCATTTGGTTTATTTTTTCGAGGCTGCAAATATAGGATTATCAATTAAATGATTCACCTAGCTTCATATTCTGTAAATAGTTCTTCTATAAACTTCGTCAGTTCCACTTTTCCAGTACTAGTTTCTGCACTAGTGACGAAGTAGTCTGGTTCTTCTTCAAATATTTCTCTCGTCTTATTTAAAAACTTCTTGATGTTTTGATCAGTTTTAGACTTGGACTGTTTATCTGCCTTAGTGAATACCAAAGCTGTAGGGACGTCCTGAGTTCCGCACCAAAGCAAAAACTCCAAGTCAATCTGCTGAGGTTCCAATCTGCTGTCTATCAGAACGAAGACACCGCAGAGATTCTCCCGTTTTGTAAGGTAAGTAGTAATCATACTTTCCCAGCCTTGCTTTACTTTCAGATTTACTTTGGCGAAGCCATAGCCTGGCAGATCGACTAGATACCATTTGTCATTGATCAAGAAGTGGTTGATCAACTGGGTTTTACCTGGTTTTTGAGATGTCTTTGCCAATCCTTTCTGGTTGACAAGCATATTGATCAAAGAGCTTTTACCTACATTTGATCTGCCGATAAAAGCAATTTCAGCACGGTCTGGTTTAGGACAATTTCCGGGATTAGAATTACTGATTACAAAGGTGGCTTTCTGGATCATCTGCTAGTATTTGTGTGCAAAAGTACGACATTATCCGGAACGAGGTAAGGCAAGACGAATCGGAACATTTTTCCATTCCTCGTGTTTCTTCGCTATTATTGCTCCCTCAAAGACAGAATTCCGATGGCCGTAGTACCTTACAAAGACAAGCAAGATTCCAAAAAAGATCAGGTTGCTGAGATGTTTAATAACATCTCTGGCAAATATGATTTGCTCAATCATGTTCTCAGCATGGGGATTGATATCACTTGGCGCAGAAAAGCAATTAAATATCTGAAAGAGGATAAACCAAAATTGATTCTGGATATTGCTACGGGTACGGGAGATTTTGCGATTGAAGCACTTTCCTTGAATCCTGATAAAATCATCGGAGTTGATATTTCGGAGGGGATGCTGGAAGAGGGGCGCAAAAAAATAAAGAAAAAAGGTCTGGAGGATAAAATCGAGCTTCAGCTTGGTGATTCCGAAGGCTTGCTTTTCGAAGATAATAAGTTTGATGCGGTCATCGTTTCTTTTGGAGTCAGGAACTTTGAAAACTTGGAGAAAGGATTAGCCGATATGTATCGGGTACTGAAGCCAGGAGGTAAAGTGGTGATATTGGAATTTAGCAAACCGAGAAAAGCTCCTATGAAGCAGGCTTATGCCTTTTATTCCAAGGCTATTCTTCCTCAAATCGGCAAAATTGTATCCAAAGACAATTCTGCCTATACCTATCTTCCTGAGTCAGTACAGGCCTTTCCGGATGGAATGGATTTCCTGAGAATTATGAATAATGTCGGATTCACTAGCAACCTATGCAAACCACTCACATTTGGAATAAGCTCAATCTACGTAGGCACAAAGTAGTACTACTTAGTTTAGTGTTTTTCGTTGCGGCCATTCCGGCGTTTGGCCAGGGTATGTTTGGACTCTCATCTACGGCTGGTTCTGATGATCGTACACTTTCCTATGGGTTTTTCCTTGCGTCTCATAACAGCACGCTGCGGCTGAAATATACGGATGAGTTTCTGAGCCAAACGGCAAATAGTACCAATCCATTTTCAAGTGTTAGGAGTATTCAGACGAAGTTTTCCCCTGGCTTTTCGCTAGGATTTATTGGCATTCTGAGATTCCACGATCAGGTGCAGTTGCTTTTTACTCCAAAAGTGGGCTTCTATGAGTATAAGACAGAGGTGAGCTATTTTGATAATCAAGTAGATGTAGAATTGATAGGAGGTGATGTGATTGTAAGCTCTGAGGATCTTGGGAAAGTTATCGAATACAGTTCCGAAGCGACAATGGTAGAATTGCCTTTGCTTTTCAAATACCGTTCACTAAGATTTAACAATACACGCATGTACTTTCTCGGAGGTGCAAGCTATCAGTTTCGTACCAAAGGTCAGGATGAGGCGAACGTGGACGAGATTGTGATGACAGGAAGGGATGTCTCACTAGAAGCTGGAATGGGATTCGAGATTTATTTCAAATATTTCAAGTTTGCCCCTGAGATTCGTTTTTCCCACGGTCTGATGAATGCTTATCAAGCAGAAAATACGCGTTCGGATCTTCAAGATGCAATTTCCTCAATTAAAAGAAAGAGTATTACACTATATCTGAATTTTCAGTAAAATACACTACTGACGTTATAGCCTATAGAAATGGGTGCTTGGAATAATCCAAACTTTTTGATTTTAGCCTAACTCTATTTCTGTTTATCTTTCAGCATGAATAATAAAATTGCCTTAATCACTGGGGCAACTTCCGGAATCGGAAGAGCTGCTGCGATTACACTTGCCAAAATAGGATTTGACATTATCGCTACAGGAAGACGTGGAAATCGTCTGGAGGATCTCAAGTCAGAACTTCCCAAGGGGGTTGATTTTTTGCCTTTAGTATTCGATGTACGTGATAGAGGAAAAGTGCTGGAAATTATCGACAATCTACCCGGGCGATGGAAATCCATCGATGTGCTGATCAATAATGCCGGAAATGCCCATGGAATCGACCCAGTTCATACTGCCAATCTAGACGATTGGGACGCGATGATGGATATCAATGTGAAAGGACTTTTGTATGTGTCCAGAGCCATTATTCCCGGAATGACAGAGCGGAAATCAGGAATGATTATCAATATAGGATCTATTGCGGGTAAGGAAGTTTATCCCAATGGCAGTGTCTATTGCGGAAGCAAGCATGCCGTAGATGCAATCACTAAAGGGATGAGGTTAGACTTGAATCCATTTGGGATTCGCGTGGTAGCGATTCACCCGGGTTTGGTAGAAACTGAGTTTTCCTTGGTAAGATTTAAGGGTGATGAAAGTCGGGCAGAGACTGTTTATCATGGAATCGAGCCACTGGTCGCTCAGGATATTGCGGATATCGTGGAATTTGCGGTAACTAGACCTCCGCATGTGACAATTGCAGATGTGGTGGTTTTACCAACTGCACAGGCTTCGGCCACAATAGTAAAACGAGATTCCTGACCGTGAGCAAATTCTATTTTCCATTATTATTACTATTGGCTGCCTGCGGGACTACTCAGAAGAGCGATCAGGAAGTTTTCTCCGAGCAGCAGCGGGAAGTATTGGACCCTGTAAAGGACATTGAGTTGGAAGCAAAAAAGTCTGAATTGGAAGAGAAATTGATTGCCCAAGGTTTGGTGGATGTGAAGGAAGAAATCCCTGATATTAAAGTTGAGTTGAAATATTCGACAACTGATAATTTCTTTAAGAAGGATGTTTACGGAGACTTGACCAAAGCTTTTCTTCAGCCAGAAGTGGCTGAGCGCTTAAAAAAAGCTCAGGAAATGCTACAAAGTGAATACCCCGATTATACCCTTTTGGTCTATGATGGCGTTCGGCCATTAAGTGTTCAGCAGATTCTATGGGATAATCTAGACAAGCCTGACAGCTTAAAGCCGCTATATGTCGCGGACCCTAAAAAAGGAAGCTTGCATAATTTCGGTGTTGCTGTGGATTTGACCATATTTGATATGAAAGCTGATTCCACATTGGATATGGGGACCAGCTATGATTATTTTGGCTATCCAGCATATCCGGATCGTGAAGGACAAATGCTCTCTGAAGGGAAACTTACGGAGGTTCATATTGCCAATCGAGAGATTTTGCGGAATGTTATGGTGACAAGCGGCTTCACTGGAATTGGATCGGAATGGTGGCATTTCAATGCATTCAGCAGAAATGAAGCTGGAGAAAAGTTTGAAATTATCAATTGATATGAGTAATTATCAATATTTAAATATTCAGTTTTTAATAGTTAACAACAACCCAATAAATCAAATCCTATGAACTTAAAACGTACAATTTTAGCCCTTGGGCTTATTTTCAGTGTAATATGGGTTGCTCCTGCCCAGCAATTTAGAGCGCTGGTGTTTAGTAAAACTGCCGGCTTTCGCCATCAATCTATATCTGATGCTGTGGTCGCATTGAAGAAAATGGGAAAGACCGATGTTTTCAATGTGTACACGACTGAAGATGCGGGAGAATTTACAGATGAGAAACTCGCAAAATATGATGTGGTTATTTTGACTACCACCACTGGTACCATCTTCAATGACGAGCAGAA
The DNA here is from genome assembly GCF_035156405.1 of Algoriphagus aurantiacus. Classification (NCBI taxonomy): domain Bacteria; kingdom Pseudomonadati; phylum Bacteroidota; class Cytophagia; order Cytophagales; family Cyclobacteriaceae; genus Algoriphagus; species Algoriphagus aurantiacus. The sequence continues at coordinate 20,199 of NZ_JAXRUT010000015.1, forward strand.
AGCTGCTTTTCAGCGATTTGTACAAAGTGGAAAAGGGGTTGTAGGGATTCATTCGGCCACTGATACCGAATATGAATGGCCTTGGTATAACAAGATGATTGGAGCTTATTTCCTTTCTCATCCGGCTCAGCAAACCGTAAGACTTGAAGTAGTGGATCAGACGCATCCATCGACTTGGCATTTGCCGAAAAACTGGTTGTGGACAGATGAATTGTATGAATTCAGAGAAATCAATCCAGATATCAAGGTCTTGATCAAAGCGGATGAAAGCACCTACAAAGTGGCCAAAGGAAATGGTGATAACCATCCAATGGCTTGGTACCATGAATATGACGGTGGAAGAGTATTCTACACTGCGCTAGGCCATGTGGAATCTGCTTGGGAAGATCCGACTTTCTTGAAGCACATTTATGGCGGGATTTGGTATGCAGCTACTGGAGAGCCATATAAATAATACATTTGTAGGGAAAATCTGATTTGCTGGAACTTAATGCCGGCAAATCGGTTTTCTAAACAAACATCAAGATTATCATGCTACAAGCACAAGCAAGACCAGTTCACCTCTACATGGAGGCCAATCCAAATCCCAATTCCCTGAAATTTGTTGCCAACTTTATGTTGGTGGACGAGGGAGTAAGCTTTGATTTCCCTGATGCAGAAAGTGCCAAAATCAGTCCGCTGGCTCAAGAACTATTTAATTTTGCAGCTGTGGAGCGAGTTTTTATAGCTTCTAATTTTGTGACTGTCACTAAGTCTGAAAGTGTAGAGTGGGCTGAGATTCAGGGTATCGTTCGTGATCATATTAAGCAATATTTGGAAGCAGGTAAAGCACCGGTTCCTGTTGCTTTTGAAAAGGATCCACTTTTCGATGAGAATGATTCTGAAGTGGTGAAAAAAATCAAAGGAATTTTGGACGAATATATTCGGCCAGCTGTGGAGCAGGATGGAGGAGCGATTGTATTTCATTCATTCCATGAGGGAGTAGTGAAAGTCCAATTGCAAGGCTCTTGCTCTGGCTGTCCTTCTAGTACTGTGACGTTGAAAGCCGGAATTCAAAACCTACTTACCAGAATGCTTCCTGAAGTGAAGGAAGTGGTAGCAGAGGGAGTTTAAGCTGTTTTCTTATGGGTAAGAGAGATTGGTCTTGGGCGATTCTTGGAGTTATTGCTTTGGGAATACGCTATTTAGCAGCTCAAAACCCTGACGCAACCGATAATATTTACTCTAGAATTTTCTTTCCGGGAATCCGGAATATAATTGATATAACGCTGGGAAGATTGCCTTTTCCCAGCGTTTATTTGTTTATAGTTTCCGTGCTTTTAGTCTTAGGAGTATACATTTTTAGACTTATCAAGCGCAAAGGATGGAAGTGGAAATTGTTTTACACTTTCCGAGCACTTGCAAATGGGCTTGGAGCCTTAGTCTTCTTTTTTCTTTTTCTATGGGGATTCAATTATCAGCGGACTCCAATAGTGCAACAGTTAGCACTTAGTCCGCGTGCTATGAATTTGGAGGAGCTGAAAAACGAAGTGTTGATTACTCAACGCTTGGTGCAGCAATACCGGAATTTCATTACTCAGGACACAGTTGCAATTGAAGAAATTTTACCTTACCCTGAACTGGAAAAGCTTGTGCGGGAAAATATCGCCGACAATCTCGATATGTTGGGGTTGAATTTCACTGGAAGACCAAGGACAAAGCTTTTTCCACCTCCCGGATTTATGCGGAAAATGGGTATTCTCGGTATTTATTTCCCTTTTACAGGGGAAAGCTACATCGATCCTACTTTGCATGCACTTGAGCAACCGTTCACGGTGGCACATGAAATGGCGCACAGTTATGGAGTTACGGACGAGGGTGAAGCAAATTTTATTGCCTGGGTGATCTGCACCAATAGTGATGATCCACTTTTGCGCTATTCAGGCCAATTGCGGTTGTTAACCTATCAAATCCGTGACTATTATAGAATGGCACCGGAAGATTATAAGGAATGGGTGAAAACCTTGGATAGAGGAGTACGAAACGATCTCATTTCCTTACAGAAAGCAAGTGAAGCATTTAAGGCTTATTCGCTCGAATTGAGCAGAAAGACCAATGATGTGTTCCTAAAAACTCAAGGGGTAAAAGCTGGAATCAATAGCTATCAACAATTGCCTAAGCTAGCTTTTGCCTGGAGAGAGCGGATGAAGTGGGAGTAAAGGCACTAAAAGATTCTTATAATTTTTTCATATTTAGTTTGAGGGGATTTCACAAAATTACTATTTTGGCAGAGGGTGAATTATATCCTTTACGCTAGCTATCTAGCAGAGTTATTCCAGTTTCTACTCAAACATTAAAATATGCGTTCATTTCTAGTATTTATAATTTTTTGCTCAAGTAGCATGCCCGGTATGGCTCAAATCACTTTGGAGTCAGAAAGGAAAGAAGGTGGTGCCATAGAGATATATGCTATGAATGCATCCCAAGTTCCCTATACGATATTGATTGATTTTTCTGAGCTTACGAATATACTCCCTGTTGGATCTTCAGGATTGGTAATAGCACGTCCTGGCAGATCCAAAGTGTCTTCACTAAAACCTAGGACTGAAGGTCAGGCAACCAATTTGCGCTACACCTATTCCTTCGTTAAGGGAGATTACTTTGCTAAGTCTAAAAGTGAACCAGTTTATTTGATCCCTTTACCGGAAGGGACTATCGCGACAGGCATTCGTATGACTCACATCGAAAATCGTCTCCAGCCGAAGGAGGAGAATAAAGAGTATGTAGGTGTTTCTTTTAGTTTTGGCTTACCTACCGAGATTGTGGCTCCTCGCAAAGGAGTCGTTTCAGAGATTAGTATGGATAAATATGCTGAAAAGAATAATCTGGATTTTGACAGGGGTGAAAACTACATTGAGCTTTTTCATGAGGATGGATCCCTGACCAAGATAATGGTACTGAGGCCTGGAAGTGAAAAAGTGAAACTTGGTCAACTGGTTTTTCCTGGTGATGTTATCGCAGAGTCAGCCGGTGAAGATTATAACTCTGGCTTTCACGTAAGATTAGCCAATATGAAACCTGCGAAGGACGGGAAAGCTAAGCTTAAGTATGAAATGACTCCCATGAAGTTTATCTCTAAGGAAGGGGAGTCAGACTTAGCCAAAAGCCAAGAACTGACGGTGGTGCACCCAGAGGAATTGATCACTGTAGAAATGAGTAAAAGGGAGAAGAAGGCTTTTGTGGCTGAAAATCAAGACTGAACCACCTTTTTCTTATTCCCGAACCAAACACCTAAAATTACAGCTACAATCCCTACGTAGTGCCCTATTAGCAAAACTTCCCCGTCAAGCACACCCCAGAAGATGGCCACAATCGGAATAATGTAGGTCACTGAAGCAGCAAAGACAGGAGTGGCGGTCTTTACCATCACATTAAAAATAATCAGTGCTATTGCAGTACCCATTACTCCCAATAGGGTGACATATCCCAACGCTGGTATCGCACCGTCCACATTTACTACTTTGTAAGAAAACTGAGTGCCAGCCATCAGGTAGATCAATGCCATGGGCAAAACCATAATCAAGGAAATCGCGGTAATTTCTATGGGTTTGAGTTTTTGGAAACGGTATTTGATAATATTCAGGTTGAACCCATAACAGATACAAGCTAAGATCACATAGAATGCATGTGAGTTGATATCAGCAAAAGCACCGAATCCAGCCCCTTCTTTGACAGTCACCAATATGAAAACTCCAATAAATGCAATGGCTAAGCCTATTCCATTTCGGCGGGTAATTTTGGAATTGAAAAATAAAGCACCGATCACGACCACAGCAAGTGGAGTGAGAGCATTGAGGACACCTGTTAAGGAGCTACTTAGTTGAGTCTGGGCTTTTGCAAAAAGAAAAGCAGGAATAAAACTCCCTACCAATCCCACGATGATCAGATTTTTGATCTGGGTTTTATCAAGATTTTTAATTCTTGGGATAGAAAGCGGCAATAGGAATGTGGCAGCAGCCACAATTCTATAAGCGCCAACTTCTCCTGCTGAAAATACTTCCAATCCTCTTTTGATGAGGATAAATGAGCTGCCCCAAATCAGAGACAAAAGAATGAGTAAACCCCAGTTTTTGAGATTGCTGTCGGTGGTGGTAGTGGACATCGGCTATGACAGAGGATTGTCTGCTTTGCAAAGGAAGCAAAACCAAGAAAAGTTTCTTACTTAGAGCGGAGGAAAATTGTAAGTTAGACATCAACTGACAGATATCTTTACTTTGGGAAAAGTAAACGGGTTATAGTATTCGTGTAGCAAGCTGAACAGGCAATAAAAAAGTGTTTGAGGATGGATAAATTAAGAGATTTTTATATGAGTGAAAACCAAAAACGAATATTAGAACAACAGCTTTAGAATATAGCCATACAAGTTTTAAAAATTAAAGTTTTTAGGGTTATGACCATTTTTAAATCAAGTTTATTGTTCTTCTTAAGGTTGTAACCACAAATAAAATGATCGCAAGAATATCCTATTTCGGACGATTAAGGGAATCAATTGAAGGTGTGCAACCTATCCATCTATCCGATTTTTTGTTTCGTACCTTCTAATTCAATGAATACTGACTTAAATCAAGCAGGCTTTTCCGGAGTGTCACCAGGCTTAGAATAGTGGTAAAGTTGAAGCAAACACTACAACTTTACCATTATTCATCTTGATCACTTCTAAAAAACGTGATCCGCATAGACATCAGAGACTTGTTCTAAAATCTCACAAACATGTTCATAAGTTTCAGCAGTAACCATTTCAGCACGATATTGTTTGAAATTTGGCATTCCCCGGAAGTAGTTTGTGTAGTGTCTTCTCATTTCTAGGATCCCGAGTTTTGGACCTTTCCATTCTACGGAAAAATCCAAGTGCTTTTTAGCGACAGCAATTCTTTCTTCCAGCCCAGGAGCGGCAAGTTTTTCTCCAGTGGCAAGAAAATGCTTGATCTCATTGAAAATCCACGGGTATCCGATAGATGCCCTACCGATCATCATGCCATCGACGTTGTACTTATTCTTGTATTCCAGCGCCTTCTTGGGTGAATCTATATCTCCGTTTCCAAAGACAGGAATATATAAACGTGAATTTTCTTTCACCTTGTTCAAGTAACTCCAGTCAGCTTCTCCCTTGTACATCTGCTTTCGTGTACGTGCATGAATACTGATAGCCTGAATTCCTACGTCCTGAAGCCGCTCTGCTACTTCCACTATGCGGATGGTGTCATTGTCCCAACCTAGTCGGGTTTTAACTGTCACAGGGATGTTTACAGCTCTTACGATCTCGGCTGTCATAGAGACCATCTTGTCGATGTCTAAGAGTATTCCAGCTCCGGCGCCTTTGCACGCTACCTTGTTAACGGGACAACCATAATTGATATCCAGGATATCTGGTCTGGCTTCTTCCACGATAGCTGCTGCCTCACGCATGGAGTCAATTTCATTGCCGAAGATCTGAATCCCAATAGGCTTCTCATAATCGAAAATATCAAGCTTTGCTATGCTCTTTGCAGCGTCGCGAATCAAGCCTTCTGAGCTGATAAACTCCGTGTACATCAGGTCGGCACCATTTTGTTTGCAGACTGCCCTGAACGGTGGATCACTCACATCTTCCATTGGTGCAAGCAACAATGGGAACTCCCCTAACTCCAAGTTTCCTATCTTAACCACTTCTTATTTTAAATTTGCGCGTAAATTTACCTCAATTATGGAGATATACGAAACGGAAACAGAAATTGCCAAGAGAAAGAGTTGGCTTTTGTCCTTGGTAGTCACTGTTTTAGTGTCTATTGGAGTCTTAATCATCTTACAGGTCGCCGCACTTGCTTTAGCGCCGTTTCTTTTCAATATCTCGATTCCAGAGATTATGGGACTGATGACAGGGGATTATTCACCCAATAATGGTCGAATGGCGATGTTTTTTATTCAGGGAATCGGATCTGGGATTGGGTTTTGGGTAGCAGCATATGTGATCATGCATTTTGTGGACAGAGCCAATCTGCATTGGGAAGTTCAATTACCCAGGTTTAATGGTAAAGGAGCTGGATTGGTCATATTGCTCACAATAGGCGGAATGCTTTTCAATAGCCTTTTAATCCATCTTAATTCCATGCTGGTTTTGCCGGAGTTTATGTCAGGAATGGAAGTTTGGATGAAAGAGATGGAGCAGCAACTCATGGAACTCACAGAGTTCATGACCGATTTTCAGACAATTCCCGAGCTATTAACAGGGGTTTTGGTGATCGGTGTACTTGCCGGAATTGGCGAGGAGATGTTTTTCAGAGGATTGATTCAGCCTAAGATGCAGTTATATACCGGAAATGAACACGTTGGAATCTGGCTTACAGCATTTATCTTCTCTGCAATTCATGTTCAGTTTTATGGTTTCCTGCCTCGGTTATTTTTAGGAGGGATGTTTGGTTACCTTTATTATTATTCTGGAAGCCTCACATATCCTATATTAGCTCATATAGTAAATAATACCTTTACTATATTGTTGGTCTATGCTTCAAATGAAGGGATGATAGATTTTGATGTTGAATCGACAGATACAATATCTTATCCTGTAGCTATTTTAGGCTTATTAGTTCTTTTGGCTGGAATCTTTTACTTTAAGAAAATAAATAAACCCAATGGAGAACTGGAACAAGGTGTTTGAAAGCCCTATGCAAGTGAGAGCTGAAATTGTCAAAGGAGTCTTGGAAGAGCATCAAATACAAGCTGTTATATTAAATAAAAAAGAAACCGTTTATCAGATTTTTGGAAACTACGAGGTGCATGTGCAGCGAGAAGATTTGATGTTGGCTAATAACCTAATCCAGAATGAGATCACGTTTTAGTATCAATAATTACAGTAATCTGGGGCAGAGAGCCATCACTGCATTGTTTGGAGCATTGGTTATAGTGGGGGGGTGCATTTATTCTGACTATACCTATTTTCTGGTTTTTGCAGGGATTTTAGGGTTTTCCCAAATGGAGTTTTATAAGCTCAGCGGATTGGACGGGATGCTACCGCTGAAGAGCTTTGGTACTTTTCTGGGACTGATGATATTCTGTCTGACCTTTATGGTGGAGAAGGAGCATCTACCCATCGAATATTTCTTTTTCATCTTTCCAATTGTCTCACTTACTTTTTTTATTAAGCTTTATCGTAAAACAGATAAAAAACCTTTCACGGGCGTTGCGTATACCTTTTTAGGTCTATTTTATGTGGCAGTACCCTTTTCATTGCTAAATCTTGCCGTATTTTCAGTAGGAGCCACCTATAATTATCAGATTATCATTGGCTGTCTTTTGATTCTCTGGGCCAGCGATACTGGAGCTTATTTTGCGGGAACAAAATTTGGTAAGACTAAGTTATTCGAACGGGTTTCCCCAAAAAAATCATGGGAAGGATTTTTGGGAGGAGCATTTTCAGCAATAGGAGTTGCTTTTGTCCTGACACGATATTTCCATGTGATAGATGATTGGAAATGGTTAGTAATTGCCGGAATTATAATTATTGCAGGCACTTATGGAGATCTGATTGAGTCGCTTTTTAAGCGGTCTATAGAAATCAAGGATTCTGGAAAGGGACTTCCTGGGCATGGGGGGTTTATGGATCGTTTTGACGGATTGTTACTTTCAGCCCCATTTATCACTGCCTTTTTGAAAATATTCTAATTTTAGACCCTGTTGATTGAAAATCTGCTTAATATTACACCGCATTTGAATAACTAAATCAAACCCGAATATGGCTTACATTGAACCGGCTCCGATCAAGGATAAAGAGAATCCTTTGGAGTCAATGATGGAAAGATTCAACATTGCAGCTGAAAAGCTTGGCCTCTCCGATGAGGTGTACAATGTTCTGAAAAATCCAGCCAAACAAGTAATCGTATCCCTTCCTATCACGATGGACAGTGGAAAAATCCAAGTCTTTGAAGGTATTCGAGTAATCCACTCTAACATTCTAGGCCCTGCAAAAGGCGGTATCCGCTTTGCTCCCGATGTTCACATCGATGAGGTCCGTGCACTAGCTGCTTGGATGACCTGGAAATGTGCCGTGGTAGACATTCCTTATGGTGGGGGTAAAGGCGGAGTGAGATGTAATCCCCGAGAGATGTCGAAGGGAGAAATCGAACGACTTGTCAGAGCATACACTATGTCGATGATAGACGTTTTTGGTCCAGATAAGGACATCCCAGCTCCGGATATGGGAACAGGTCCACGAGAAATGGCCTGGCTTATGGATGAGTATTCTAAAGCAAAAGGGATGACTGTGAGTTCGGTCGTGACCGGTAAGCCTTTAGTATTGGGTGGATCCCTTGGAAGAACCGAAGCAACTGGTCGTGGGGTAATGGTATCTGCATTGGCAGCCATGCAAAAACTGAAAATCAATCCTTTTCAGGCTACCTGTGTAGTACAGGGTTTTGGAAATGTAGGATCCTGGGCAGCCAGACTCCTAGAAGAAAGAGGCTTGAAGATCGTAGCAATCTCAGATCATACCGGTGCCTTCTACAATGAGAAAGGGATAAATATCGTAGAAGCTATAGAATATAGAGATACAAACGGTGGGAATCTTGAAGGATTTTCGGGAGGTGAGAAAATGGCCATTGCCAGTGACTTACTTACTTTGGATGTGGATGTGCTCGTACCTGCAGCAGTTGAAGATGTAATTACCATTCAGAATGTAAATGATATCAAAGCAAAATTAATTGTAGAAGGTGCTAATGGCCCAACCTCCGCAAAAGCTGATGCTATCATCAACGAAAAGGGAATCATGGCCGTACCGGATATTTTGGCAAATGCTGGAGGAGTGACGGTATCTTATTTCGAATGGGTTCAAAATAGGTTGGGCTACAAATGGACTGCTGACCGCGTAAATCGCCGTTCTGATAGAATCATGAAAGATGCTTTTGATACTGTTTATCAAACTTCCCTGAAATATGAAGTGCCGATGAGAATAGCAGCTTATATCGTAGCAATCGATAAAGTTGCGAAGACATATACATACAGGGGAGGATTCTAAGCCTTTTCTATCGAAAGATTATTTTATCTTTGAGGCGTGGGGATTTCTCCACGCCTTTTAGTTTTGAAGCTTATGACTGGGAAAGCGGAAGAGCAAATAAAAATGCTGAGCTATATTTTTTGGTTAATGATCAATAAAAAAAGATTTTATACAAAAAAAGTAACAAAAATATTAATCCAATAAGGGGGCCAATTCTCTTAGACAGTGGTTTATTATCATCTTTTTCAAATACCTCACCTATTAATAAAATAAACAATCCCCCTCCTCCAAAAATTGAGGCAATAAGAAGAAACGCTACTATCAAATCACTCATATATCCTTTTATTAAAAAAATAAAGATATGAGACTATTCGACAAATTGAAATATTCTATTTATCCCTAGTTGACCAGTTTTGCTATTAAATCACAGGTTAAAATCCATTGAAACAAATATCGGAAATGACATGCAATATTTTTAAATTTGGAATTCCTAGCCTTGTATTCTTAGTGAATATTGACAAATTCTTTTAAAAATGCACAGGGAGTTAGGAATTGTGCCAATTCTAATCTCTTTCATGAGCGGAATCAGTCTGGATTTTGAGTGCGTTCCTTATTATTTCAGATGTTTCTTGAATAGTTTCAATTTCTACTGCGTAATTTTTTAAATCGCATTGATCATCATTTACCCTATTAATGGATATTGATTTCCTTTTAAGGGAAGTCTCAATTACAATGAAATAAGGTAAATACTGTACTACAGATCTTACCTTTTGAATAAGATCGGTGAGTTTAGCAGAACAACGGAGGTTCTCAATTTCACCGTTCGATTTAATAAGTCGCACGGGCAGGTAATCTAAGCAAAGATTAATATCGAATTCTCGTATTAATATCCGACCGTTTTTACCCAAATAAGAAGCTAAACTACCAATCTCAACAAAATCAACTTTTCTCATAGTTGTTTATTGATTTCGAATTATCAACACTCTAATTCTCATTTGAGAGACAATGACTTAGGGTTGGTAGCTTTGAGTCAGAAATATGGTATCGTTTAAGCTATCAAATTCAATCTCTCTTGCTTCTTTCATCTCAATAAGAGCAATTTGAAGTTTCGTTGGATCTAAACCTTTAACGTTGCTGAGTAAATATTCTTTCGAAATAGCATTAGATTGGTCATGATTAGATTGGCCAAGGTTAGCAGTAAAGGCATGTGCCTCCGCTATACATGTTTTAATGTCTAATATTAATTTTGTCATTTTTTTGGATTTACTTTAATATCGAGAAGAACTAGGGATTTTAAAAATTAGTTCATCTATCAAGCTTTGAATTAGCTAATTTAATAGGTTGGATATTTTCATTTTTATGTGTCACTAAATGCCAGTAAATTGCACTTAAAATCAATTAGTTTATGATTAGGAATGTTCAATTGATCTCTAATTAATTATAAGTAATTGATTTAATACGACTTATGTTATGACCATACACCGCGAGGGAAGAGTTTTGTTATTTTGGCTGCTGATTATCTTAGTTGCCGGAAATTACCTGATCATCTATTTTATGCCAGATGCCAGGGTACTTTCTAATGTTGCCGTATTGGGCAGTATCGTGCTCTACCTGATTATTCTACAGTTTTTTAGAAGTCCAGTTTTCCAATTACCATCTGATGATAGCTTGGTTTATGCTCCCGTGGATGGGAAAGTAGTGGTGATTGAGGAGACTTTCGAGGGAGAGTATTTGAAAGAAAACCGAAGACAAGTGTCGATTTTCATGTCTCCCATCAATGTTCATATCACTAGATCTCCAATAGCAGGGATCGTAGAGTTTTTTCAGTATCATCCTGGCAAATACTTGGTTGCATGGCACCCAAAATCAAGTACTGAGAATGAGCGTACGACCATGGTTTTGAAACATGAGAGTGGGACTAAACTGCTGGTAAGGCAGGTTGCCGGAGCTATGGCAAGAAGAATTAAATGGTATGTGAAGCCAGGCTCAGAATTAGTTCAAGGCGGAGAATTCGGATTTATCAAATTTGGATCTCGGGTAGATGTGTTTCTTCCACTGGACGCTGAAGTTCTTGTTGGACTAGAAGACACTACCAAGGGAGGAAGAACTGCTATAGCTAGATTGAAGTAAAATTTAATGCTTGCTTGTAACGGTTGAATTATTTTTTTCGTCATAAGGTTTATCAACCAAAAAAATCTTTCCATGAAAACTGCCTATCCATTTGTATTTGTTTTCTTTTTAGTGAGTCTGGTGTCCTGTATTGAGGAAGAAGATCCAAGATCTCCACTTATCGGAACTTGGGAAAGCCGAAGTTATATGGACTCATTGGATATTTGGATTGTAGATAGTTACCGATTCAAAAGTGATAGCGTATTTGACCTTACAGCCACTGTCAGAAAAACAGAATTTGGTGAGGAATTAGGGTATAGAATGACCGCTTCTTCCTGGTATAACTTAGAAGAAAGTATTTTTCAGTACTATTATTCTGATGCGTTGATTTATTTTGGTGGGGGTGAAAATGGTCCTTTTTATGGGCCTAAAGACAAAATGAATCCAGGTATAGTTGATTTTTTCAGGGTACCAAAGGGCAAATTGACCTTTTCCAGTGATATGCGTCAATTTACTTTTCAGGAAGATTGTTGGAAAGTAAACCCAGATAATGACTGTATTGAATTTCCTTCTCAAACCTTTGTCAGGGTAGATTAGGCATTTTTTTTGCTTTTGTACACCCAATATCCCAATCCCAAAGTGGTGAGGAAAAAAATAGTGGTAGTCCATTCAAATGTTCTTCGAGTAGAGAGCATTTTTTCCATGGATTTGTCTCTTTCGGCTACGGCTCTTTTCAAAGCCTGTACATCCTTTTCTAATCTGAAAGCAATTGCCTTGTAATCTTCTCCCGTCTGGGTGGCAGTGGTAGTTTCTATATCACCGATCATTCTCAGCTCATCCATAATCAAATTGTCCTTTTGAATGATTCGCTCTAGCCATTCATTTGTTTCGATCATGTCTTTTTTGGTGCGATTGCCAAAGATTCCAGATTTTTTACTTTCTGATTCTTTCCATTGCTGGGTGAGCGCATCACGGTCACTTACCATTTTTTCCAACTTTGCTTGACCAGCCTCTGTGAATTGAGGTGTAATTAGGTTTAAAAGCAATAGAATTATGCCTGTGATCATTTTTATTGTGTGGATAAATTACTGAACATCAGAATTTTGGGACGTTCTCAAATTAGTTTTCTTTTGATAAAGAGGAATGCAAAAAGCAAATTCTGACTCAAAATAATCAAGATTGTTGATTGCAATTTCCCATGATTAAATTCTTCGAAAGAATTTTTCATGAGTTTCAATGATAAGCTGACTTTCCACTTTTATAAGCTATAATCGCTAAGAACTTTTCACTTACTACATCAAACCCAGAACTAGTTGTAAACTCCAAACATCATTCCAATTGAAAGTTTTATTTCTTCCAGCCCCTAGTCATTTCTTTTTTGCCCGGAGGTCCGGGTAAGGTTTCAACTTCTAAACCTATTTCTTTCAAATCTCTTTTCAGCTGACCGGTGGCACAGTAAGTGGTGAATATCCCGCCAGGGTTCAGTGATGCACAAACTTTACTGAGCATCTCTTTTTGCCACATCTCTGGCTGTTTGCTTGGGGCAAAAGCGTCATAGAAGACCACATCGCTAGGATAAAGTACCACATCCTGAAGTGTTGATTTTTCCTTTTTCATGTTGAAATATTCTGACATGATAATGCCTTCGTTCCAGGCAGCTTTGTGCAATCGCTGTAAATATGGCTTGTAATGAAAAATAGCATCGTCCATGTCTCCATAGTTGAGTTGAGAATAAATCTCCTCAGTCAATGGAAATGGCTCAATGGTGTGATAAAGCACCGGGATCTGATTTTGTTCTGCCCAAACAAGTGTCAGCCAAGCATTCAATCCTGTACCAAAACCCACTTCAAAGATGCGAAGGGGCTTTTTGTTCGGGTTATTCATTACCCAAGAGTCCAGCCCATAAAGCATAAATACGTGTATGGATTCTTTGAAAGCCCCATGAAAACTGTGATAGGATTCCTTTAGTTCTTCATCATAAAGAGAATGCGAACCGTCCTCAGTGGTGATGATTTTCAGATTTCCGCTCATACCGAATATATTAAAGCCGAGCAATATGCCGAAATGCCTTCTTGTCTTCCCACAAATCCAAGTTTCTCAGTTGTCGTAGCTTTGATGGAGATATCATTTTCAGAGATCTTCATGACTTCAGCTAGGCACTTTTTCATAGTAGGAATATGTGGATTGACTTTGGGTAATTGCAGGCAAATGGTAGTGTCTAAATTACCCACTTCATAGCCAGCTTTACGAAGGAGAATCATGACCTCGGCAAGTAAAATCTTGCTGTCTATTCCCTTGAATTTAGGGTCTTGATCGGAAAAATGATATCCGATGTCTCGAAGGTTTGATGCTCCGAGAAGTGCATCGCAAATCACATGTATCAAAACATCTGCATCGGAATGACCAACCGCACCTTTTTCATATTCTAATTTGATCCCACCCAACCAGAAGTCGTAGCCTTCTTTCAGTTGATGGACGTCGTAGCCGAAACCTATTCTGAATTTGTTCATGCAGGTACAGATTTATAATATAAGACAGAGGAGTTTCCTTCTTGGATCAGGCGATTCGCCCAAGTCATTATTTCGTCTCCTTTTAAGTTTGCTTTGTTTTCGAATTCCTCGTAATACAGGTCAGGATTACCAAGTTGGGCATAATTTGCAAGATTCATTGCCCTATTAAGTACTTGAATGGATTCGTAGGTTTTCATAGCCTCGCCTTGGTTTTTTACCTTTTGAAGCGTGTAATCGGAAACTTCGGTAGTCAGGAATTTGGAAACCACTTCATCCAACGAATTTTCGGCTTCTTCCGCTGATACGCCCGATTCCATTTTTCCTGAGAAAATTAAAAGTCCAGGATCCACGGAGCCTAAAATATAAGCTCCCACAGATGCGAATAGCTTTCCGTTTTTTACCAGGGTTTGCTCAAGCAAGGAAGATTTTCCAAAACCTATAATATCTGTAATCAAATCGGCCTCCAAATATCCCTCAGCCAATTTAGCAGGCATTTTATATGCTTTATATAATGCATCGGTAGGCACAGCGGCTTCCACCACCTTTATTTTTTTAGAGTGTTGGTGTAACTCGATCGGAATCTGTAGATCTGATTTTGAAAGATTCGGAATTGGTTCAAACCATTTCTTCGCCAATCGCTCTACTTCAGCCTGTGTCACGGCACCTGCAACCACGAGCACAGCATTGTCAGGCCTATAGTTAGCCTGATAAAAGCTCCAGACATCTTCTTGAGTATAGTTGATGATGTCGTCTAGATTCTGACCTATAGTGGGCCAACGATAAGGGTGAGTATCGTAGGCGAGATCCCGTAAATGATGGAATACATCGCCATATGGCTGATTGAGGTAGCGCTGCTTATATTCTTCCATTACCACCTTACGTTGAGTTTCAATGGTTTTCTCGCTTAGTGTCAATTGAAGCATTCGGTCTGACTCTAGCCAAAAAGCAGTTTCCAGGTTCGCCGCAGGAATCGTGATGTAGTAATTGGTGATGTCGGGACTGGTAAATGCATTGCAAGCGCCTCCGGCACGTTCAAGTTCACGGTCAAAAACAGGAACATTAGCAGAACTTCCGAACATCAGATGCTCGAAGAAGTGTGCAAGGCCGGTTTTACCGGGGGATTCATTTCGGGATCCAACTTTATAAAGTAGGTTGAAAACGGCGACTTTACTGCCGTGATCCTCATGGACGATCACTTCCAGTCCGTTTTCTAGGAAAAATCTTGTGTAGGGTAGCATAATTGTAGCTTGCAAAGCTAAGATAATTGGCAATTCTGGCTAATCGGGAAAGCGGATTTTAAATAAACCTTTGTGCTAAAACTTCAGTTTAACCAGAAACAACCCCTTTGATGTAAGCTTTCCTGATTTTTTCAAAAAAAAAACGAACTTTGGAAAGATTGCCTAAGTTAAATCCCCAATATAATCCTCAGCTCACATTCCTTATGAAAAAACATTGCGTAGAACTCCATCAAACGGGACAGTTTTCACAATTTTTTTTGGATTATATCAATGGGAAAAAGGAACTTTTGCCTTTTTATACGCACACTCCAAAGTTGGAAAGCTTCAAGCAAGCAATAGCAGAGAAGACTTTTTCCGAAGCAAATCGCAAAGTGCTATGCGATGTGCTCCAGAGCCAATACGCCAACCAGGAAGTTAGCTACGCCGTAGCTTCTAATATTGAGGCTTTGGCCTCTGATCGTACGTTTACTGTGACTACCGGTCATCAACTTAACCTCTTCACTGGGCCATTATACTTTATTTATAAAATTGTCTCCACGATTAATCTTGCCAAAAAACTAGCTGAGACTTATCCGGAGTACAACTTTGTTCCAGTGTATTGGATGGCTACTGAAGATCACGATTTTGATGAGATCAATTACTTCAAGCTTGATGGCAAAAAATATCAATGGAACTCAGAGCAGAAAGGTGCTGTGGGGGATTTTGAGTTGGACAAAGGTTTCAAAGAGTTTCTGAAATCGGTTTCTTTTGCCCCAGATGTGTTTTTGGAGGCATATTCTTCTTCAAAGACTTTAAGTGAGGCAGTTCGTAAGTATGTTAATTCAATCTTTGGAGAAGAGGGTTTGCTCATCGTGGATGGGGATGATGCGAAATTAAAAAGAGGGTTTTCAGAAGTGATTCTTTCCGATTTATTTGATCATAAGCCTTTTAATAAAGCCTCCGAGGCCACTGCAGCACTTGGGGAGCTGGGTTATAGTAGTCAGATATTTCCCCGAGAGGTTAATTTCTTCTACCTAGACAAAGGTGTTCGAGAGCGGATTGAAAAAATGGAATCTGGATTTGGCGTGGTAAATACTGAGTTGCGGTTCACAGATGAAGAAATGAGAGCTTTGGTAGAAAAGCAACCTGAACGATTTAGTCCAAATGTGGTATTGCGTCCATTATATCAGGAAGTCATCTTACCAAATTTGGCTTATTTAGGTGGTCCAGCTGAGGTTGTTTACTGGTTACAGTTGAAAGGAGTTTTTGAATATTTCACAATTCCATTTCCTGTATTATTGCCGCGTAATTTTGCTTTGCTTCTGACTAAGAAAGTGCAAAGGAAAATGGAGCAATTGAATTGGGAGGCAGAAGATCTATTTGTGGATGTAGAGCATTGGAAAAAAACTTTTGTGAAGACTGAAGCAAGTATGGACATTGAGTTGTCTAAGCAAAAAGAAATTATTTCCACCTTGTTTGACGCAAAAGGAAGGGAAGCATCACATTTGGAGAAAAGCCTAAAAAATGCATTTGAAGCTGGGAAAGTTCGCTCATTGAAAATTATCGAGCAGATGGCTAAAAAGCTGCGTAAAGCTGAAGAGCGAAGATTGCATACTCAGATAGAACGTGCCTGTTGTATTCAAGATCTAGTGAAGCCAGGAGGTAGTCCGCAAGAGAGAGTTGTAAACATGATGCAATTTTACATGAGCAATCCTGAATTTATCTCTGAGCTTTTGAACAATTTTGATCCCTTGGATTTTAGGATGATGGTATTGTCAAATGAGTCTTGATAAGCATGAATTAAGAACTTTTTACAAAGAGCTACGAGCGGCTTTGTCAGATAAAGAACTGGAGGATTTGTCAGTTCAGATCACCAATAACGTAATAGCTTTTTTGGATAAGAGAGAAGAGCTCAAGCATTTCCATTTATTTTTTCCAATCCCTGAACTACGCGAAATCAATACTTATTCAATTAGAGATTATCTGGAGGAAAGAGCAAGTCACATTTACACGTCAAGGGTGGAGCTCGGTTCTCTGGAATTACAGACATTACTTTTGATGCCTAAGACCAAGTTTGAGTTTGATAAGTGGGGAATTCCACTTCCGGTGGATTATAAATTAGCCACCAATCAGTTGATTCAAGTAGTATTTGTCCCACTGCTAGCTTTTGATCAAAACGGAAATAGAATCGGTTTTGGAAAAGGCTATTATGATGTGTTTTTGGCTAGCCTTGATCCATCAGTATTGAAGATTGGGTTGAGTTTTTTTTCAGCAGAGTTAATTATTCCATCGGAATTGCACGATATAGCTCTTGATTATTGCATTACGCCAAAAAATATCATTACTTTTTGATTCGGTATTAATATCTTAATTATGCGATTTACTCTTTTGGTGGCTTTTGCTTCATTTACCCTTGTGTTTTTATCTGCTGCAGAGTCTAAGGCACAGATGAGAGATTATAATACCATGATTGGAGTTACAGGTGGAACCAATATTGGGGTGACTGTAAAGCAATTTATTTCACAGCAGGGCGCTGTTGATCTTTTGGTCTATAGAAGATGGAAAGGCTGGGTCGCAGCGGCCTTGTATGAGCATCACATGGATATTCGGGAATTCAGAGGGTTGGAATGGTATTTAGGAGGAGGTGTTCACTACGGGATGTGGAAAGATGGAAAAGGTGAGCCTCCATGGGTGTATAAGATTGATCAGGATTACAATGCCTATGGAATAGATGCGATCGTAGGATTGGAATATAATATCAATCAAAGTAATTTTTATGTAGGGCTTTATTGGAAGCCGGCTTATAATTTCACTGACTTCACGAAGCTTTGGGAGGATGAAGCTGCCTTTACGTTAAGGTATTCGCTTTGATTTAAAGATGCGCTTAAATTCTGGAAGAAGCCTAATTATCATTGAAGATTAGGGTACAGGGAGATTATAGAGTTAAGAAAGTATGGAGGGATGAAAGTATTTGCTTGCGATAATTTCTCCTTGTTTTATATGTAATTGGCTGGTTTTCTATATCTTAAGTTTTCTTTTTGGAGTAGATTTTCAATCTTTTAATTCCATTTTTATGACACAGTCAGCTAAGGTTTCTGATCCTTTAAAACCATTTGAATCTATAGGGGTCTGTTTTAGCGGTGGAGGATACCGAGCAACTGCCTTCAGCCTAGGAGTACTAGATTACCTTAACAGGATAGCTTTTGATAGTAAACCATTGCTTGAAAATGTCATCGCGATTAGCTCAGTGAGTGGAGGTACAATCACGGCTGCATTATTTGCAGTCAGCAATGCCAGAGGTGATTCCTTCGGGACTTTTTACTCAACCCTTTATTCTTTTTTAAAAGAAGATAAGCTGGTGGATGAGGCTACGGCGAAGTTCATGAATAATCAATTTTGGCAAAGCACCACACGGAGTAGATCCATCATTAATGGATTTGCTCTCACTTATTATGAGAAATTAGTTGGGGAAAGTTTTGATGCTTTAAAGCCTGAGATAACAAAAGGTCATCTGAAATACGTGTGTTTCAATGCTACTGAGTTTTCTTATGGTTTAACTTTTAGGTTTCAGAATGTCAATAAGTTTGGTAATTACCAGCTGTCCTGCGATGAACTTCAGGCTGTAGTGGGAGATATTCGGATTGCAGATGCTATTGCATCGTCTTCTTGTTTCCCAGTTGGCTTTGATCCTATGATCTTTCCCAATGATTACATAGAGAATCATACAAGTCAGGAATATTTAAATTTAGTTGAGCATGCAAATTTCACCAAAGGTGTCGGTGTGATGGATGGAGGAATCGTGGACAATCAAGGGATAGGTAGTATGGTTAATTTTGATAAGAGTTCTCATGACGGATTTCCCTTGGACTTACTTATAGTGAATGATGTAGATGGTTTTGTAATGCCTACCTGGGAGCCGTACCAAAGCTCAGGTTCGAAAGGTGGTGAGGAATCATTTTCAGCTTATGTTGCTGGATGGTTAGGGCACTTACAAATGAGGCCTTTTTATTGGATTGGCCTATTGATCGGAGTTCTGGGCTTAATTTCTGCGAGTGTTTTAAATGTGTATTTTGAAAAATCCTGGCCTTTACTTTACATTATTTCCTCCGTTATGATTGGAGGATTTGGCTTATTGACGGTGCTCGGACTTTATGGTGATTCTCTAGTCAAGAAAGCAAAAGAGGAAGTACAAGAAAAGATTCAGACAATTATGCCCCATGCTTTGTTAAATGATGTGGAACAATTCGCTCAGTTGAGTCTAAACCAGGTCAAAAAAATGATTATGAACCGCTGGACTTCTGCAATGCTGATGATAAATGAAATATTCCTTAGACAAATTAGAAGACTGAATTTTGACTTGCTTTATAAATCCCCCAGGTTTACAAATAGAAGAATAACTTCTACAGTGTACCAACTAAACGGAAAACAAAATTCACTCACTGACGCCAAACAGGAGGAGAAAGCAGACTACATCAAAATATCCGATAGAATCAGGGAATCCGCTCTTATTGCTTCTCAGATGCCCACTACACTTTGGTGGGATGCAGAAGATCTGAAAGTTCAGCGACAAGACAACCTTATTGCATGCGGTCAGTTTACTACTTGCTACAATTTGATAAAGTATATTCAGAATCTTCCTGAGAAGTACCACTCAGATAATGTAAAAAGTCTCGAAAAAGCGCTTTTAGCCGACTGGAAGAAATTTGAAAAAGATCCATTAATATTCATAAGCAAGGGATGAATTCATGCAGAACTTTTTAGCTATCTATGATATTAATGGGTACAAAATACTTGAAGTTAATCTAAAAGAGATTCAAAGCGTTGCTACTCCGGAATTACTTAATCTTTCCCCTATGGCAGGTTTATTAGACAGTTTTGAAATATTTAAGGTGAACTACCGTTCGGGGAAAACCATATATTTGGAAAGGCAAATAAGCGATTTTTTATTGTTGAATTAAGGCCTTAGCTTTGGTTTCTTCTTTAAGAATCAATTATGGATAAGTTTTCTTATATCGCTAACGCTCATGTATCTTATATAGATGAGCTGTACTCTTCTTACAAGAGTGACCCAGAATCAATCGACCCAAGCTGGAAAGAGTTTTTCGATGGCTTTGACTTTGCGCTTACCAATTATGGCGAAGAGGAAAATGAGGCTTCATCGAATGGAAAAGCTGTAGCACCTGCAAAGAATGGTGCACTTGCCACTCCAGGTACTATAATGGACATGGAGCAATTGCCTAAGGAAATTAAGGTAAGAGCACTGATCCACGCTTATCGCTCAAGGGCTCACTTGAGATCTAAGACTAATCCCGTAAGAGAGCGAAGAGATAGAAAGGCCCTAATTGATCCTCAGGATTTCGGTTTAGGTCAGGAGGACATGGACACCGAGTTTCAGGCTGGAAATGAAATTGGAATTGGGAGTGCGAAGTTTTCAAAAATTTTAGATTCGCTGAAATCCATTTATGAAGGGTCAGTGGGTTTCGAATATTTATACATCCGTGATCCAGAAATGCTGGATTGGTTTAAAACTAAAGTCGAAAAAGAAGCTTTAGCATTTAATCCTACACATGAAGAGAAAAAGAGAATTCTTTCTAAGCTCAATCAAGCAGTAGTTTTCGAAAACTTTTTGCATACCAAATATCTTGGGCAAAAGCGATTTTCACTAGAGGGCGGAGAAAGCACCATCCCATTTTTAGATGCCGTAATCAATTCCTCCTCCCAATTGGGAGTGAAAGAAGTAATGATAGGCATGGCTCACCGTGGCCGTCTCAACGTCCTGGCAAACATCATGGGCAAAACCTACGAGCAGATATTCTCTGAATTCGAAGGAACAGCAAAGCCGGATTTGACAATGGGAGATGGCGATGTGAAATATCACATGGGCTATTCTAGCGATATCGTGACACACAGCGAGAACAAGGTTCACTTGAAACTTGCCCCTAACCCTTCTCACTTGGAAGCGGTGAATCCTGTGGTAGAAGGTTTTCTTAGAGCCAAAATCGATTCTGAATATAAGGGAGATGTCAAAAAGGCTCTTCCAATTTTGATTCACGGAGATGCAGCTGTTGCTGGACAAGGTATCGTATATGAGGTAACTCAGATGGAAGGGTTGAAAGGTTATCACACTGGAGGTACGATTCACTTTGTGATCAACAACCAAGTTGGTTTTACAACTGATTTTGATGATGCCCGATCTTCTATTTATTGTACGGATGTAGCTAAAATCATCGATGCTCCTGTAATTCACGTCAACGGTGATAATGCAGAGTCAGTGGTGTTTGCGGCCAAGCTTGCAGCCGAATTCAGACAGAAATTCAGCCGAGATATTTTTGTCGATATGGTCTGCTATAGACGCCATGGACACAATGAATCTGATGAACCAAAATTCACTCAGCCAGAACTTTATAATATTATTTCAAAGCATCCGAATCCACGTGAGATCTATGTGAAACGCTTGACCGAGCGTGGAGATGTGGAGGCAAAATTGGCTTCTCAAATGGATGAGGAGTTCAGGCAGCTCCTTCAAGACCGTTTGAATTTGGTTAAAGAAAAGCCACTTCCTTATCAGGCAACACGTTTTGAAAACGAATGGAGTAGCTTGAGAAGATCAAAACCAGAAGATTTTGATCAGTCTCCAGAAACTGGAATCAGCCAAGATATAATTGAAAAAGTTGCTGAAGCATTAACAGTAATTCCTAAAGGCTTCAAGCCAATTAAGCAGATTGAGGCACAGTTGAAGCAGCGTAAAGAAATGTTTTTCCAATCAAAATCCTTGAACTGGGCAGCAGCGGAATTACTTGCTTACGGTTCCTTGACTCTGGAAGGAAAGACAGTTCGGTTGACAGGCCAGGATGTGCAGCGAGGTACATTTTCCCATCGCCATGCTGTACTTCATGATGCCAACACCAATAAAGCCTACAATTCCCTCAAGGAAATGAAGGATAGAAAAGGTGATTTTTATATCTACAACTCACTTCTGTCAGAGTACGCAGTGTTAGGTTTTGAATATGGTTATGCCATGGCTAATCCTCATTCACTTACGATTTGGGAAGCCCAATTTGGAGACTTTGCAAATGGCGCTCAAACCATGATTGACCAGTTTATTACTTCTGGAGAATCTAAATGGCAGAAAATGAATGGATTGGTGATGCTGCTTCCACATGGCTACGAAGGCCAGGGACCAGAGCACTCTAATGCCCGCCCTGAAAGATTTCTCCAGCTGGCCGCTGAATATAATACAGTAGTGGCAAATGTCACTGAGCCTTCCAACTTCTTCCACTTATTAAGAAGACAATTGGCTTGGGAATTCAGAAAGCCATGCATCGTGATGTCGCCTAAGTCACTTTTGAGACATCCAAAAGTAGTTTCTCCACTTTCCGAGTTTACTGAAGGTTCTTTCAGAGAAGTGCTTCCAGATACTACTGTGAATGCAAAAGACGTGAAGCGAGTGGTACTTTGCTCAGGCAAGATCTATTATGATCTGGAAGAAGCCCGAGAGAAAGAGAAAGTGAAAGATGTCGCAATTGTCAGAATCGAACAACTTCACCCTCTCCCCAAAAAGAAAATGCTAGATGTACTGGCAGGCTATCCAGAAGCGGAGCTTGTATGGGTACAGGAAGAACCATCCAATATGGGCTATTGGAATTATATTTTAAGATTGCTTCATAAAGAGATTCCTATGGATGTAATCGCAAGGAAAGCAAGTGCCTCTCCTGCTACAGGCTACAATAAAGTACACGTAGAGGAGCAAAAGAATATTATAGCTCAAGCACTTAAATTGAAATAATTACAGCTCTTTTTATAAAGACATCCAAAATAATCGTATCATTTTGTTCCTCTCTTTTTGACTACAAAAGAGAAAAAAGAAAAACTTATGAGCAAAGAAATTAAAGTTCCGGCTGTAGGTGAATCCATCACAGAAGTTACCATCGGCCAATGGTTTAAAAAAGATGGAGATGAAGTTCAGATGGACGAAGTCCTGTGTGAATTGGAATCCGATAAAGCTACTTTTGAGTTGCCTGCTGAAGCAGCAGGTGTCCTTAGAATAAAAGCCCAAGAAGGTGATGTACTGGAAATCGGAGCTGTGATCTGTGAAATTGACGAAACTGGAACTCCTGGTAATTCATCGGATGATAAGCCTAAAGAGGAATCTGGCAATGACAAAGAAGCACCCAAATCATCTGACTCAAAAGCTACAGGCGAGGTAAAAGAAATGGTGGTTCCCACTGTAGGTGAGTCTATCACCGAAGTGACTTTGGCCAATTGGCTAAAAGCAGATGGTGATTATGTAAAGTTGGATGAGATAATTGCTGAAGTCGATTCGGACAAAGCAACGTTTGAATTGCCAGCGGAGGCATCTGGAATTCTGCGTCATGTAGCTAAAGAAGGTGATGTTCTAGAGATAGGAGGAATGATCTGCAAGATCGAAGTGACAGAAGGTGAGCCGGCTGAGTCAGCTTCTTCAGAATCTTCAACTGCTACTGCACCTGCAGCTAGCTCTGAAAATACAAACTATGCGACTGGACATGCTTCTCCGGCTGCATCCAAGATTTTGGCTGAAAAAGGCGTTTCTCCTGAGTCTGTGAAAGGTACCGGGAAAGACGGTAGAATTACTAAGGAGGACGCACAATCTGCTCAAAAGCCAGCTCCTGCACCAGCAAGATCTGAAAGTAAATCAGCAGAGGCTGCTGCGCCAGCTCCAGCTGGTGGTTCTAGAAATGAGCGTAGAGAAAAAATGTCTTCTTTGCGGAAAACCGTTGCCAGAAGATTGGTATCGGTGAAAAATGAGACTGCAATGCTCACTACTTTCAATGAAGTGAACATGAAGCCAATCATGGATTTGAGATCCAAATTCAAAGAGCAATTCAAAGAAAAGCATGGTGTAGGACTTGGGTTTATGTCTTTTTTCACCAAAGCGGTTTGCGTAGCACTTCAGGAATGGCCGTCAGTCAATGCCAAGATTGATGGAAACGAAATGGTTTTCAACGATTTCTGTGATATCTCAATCGCTGTATCTGCACCAAAAGGTTTGGTGGTGCCGGTGATCAGAAATGCTGAGACATTAAGCTTTGATCAAATAGAAAAAGAAGTGGTTAGACTTGCTGGTAAGGCCAGGGACAATAAACTTTCTATCGAGGAAATGACCGGTGGAACATTCACGTTGACTAATGGTGGAATCTTCGGCTCCATGATGTCCACACCAATCATCAATGCTCCTCAATCTGCAATCTTGGGAATGCACAACATCGTGCAGCGACCTATGGCTGTCAATGGTGAAGTGGTTATTCTTCCGATGATGTACCTGGCGCTTTCTTATGATCACCGAATCATCGATGGTCGTGAATCAGTAAGCTTCCTTGTAAGGGTGAAAGAATTGCTTGAAGACCCTACCAGATTGTTGTTTGGTGTTTAAAAAAGTATCTGGTAACCAGTATCAAGTAGGGGCTTAGCAAATGAATGTAGTATTAAGCTTTCCTATTTTGATGCAAATAAGTTTCAATTGAAAGTAAGTGGAGGTCTTGATACATGATACTTGCTACTAAAATCTAAAAACATGTACGACGTTATAGTAATTGGTTCTGGCCCTGGTGGATATGTAGCAGCAATTCGCTGTTCACAACTTGGGTTAAAGACCGCCATTGTTGAAAAATATCCTACTCTTGGAGGTACTTGTCTCAATGTGGGCTGTATTCCTTCCAAAGCACTTTTAGATTCATCTGAGCATTACCACAATGCTGCTCATACGTTCAAGACTCACGGAATCAACATGAGCAGCCTGAAGGTAGATCTGAAGCAGATGATCACTAGAAAGGATGATGTGGTTAAGCAAAACACAGATGGTATTCAATACCTGATGAAGAAGAATAAAATCGATGTTCATCAAGGAATTGGTTCATTCGTGGATAAAACCACCGTGAAATTAACCAAGGACGACGGGTCATCTTCAGATATTCAAGGTAAAAATATTATTATCGCCACAGGTTCCAAACCTTCTTCTTTGCCATTTATCAAACTGGACAAAGATCGGGTGATCACTTCAACTGAAGCACTAAATCTAAAAGAAATCCCTAAGCACTTGGTCGTAATCGGCGGTGGTGTAATCGGTTTGGAATTAGGTTCTGTCTATGCAAGAATGGGAGCTAAGGTTTCTGTAATTGAATTTATGGATTCTCTTATTCCTACGATGGATCGCACCATGGGCAAGGAACTTCAAAAGTCTCTCAAAAAAATCGGCTTTGAATTCTATTTAAAGCATAAAGTGACTGCTGTAGAAAGCAAAGGCAAAGAAGTGACCGTGAAGGCAGAAAATGAGAAAGGTGAAACTATCGAAGTGAAAGGGGATTATGTCTTGGTTTCAATCGGTAGAAAACCCTACACGGATGGCTTGAATGCAGAGGCTGCGGGTGTGAAGATTACCGAACGAGGTCAAGTCGAAGTCAATGATCATTTGCAAACTAATGTACCAAATATCTACGCAATCGGTGATGTTGTGAAAGGTGCCATGCTTGCCCACAAAGCGGAAGAAGAAGGAGTATTTGTGGCTGAAACGATTTTGGGACAGAAGCCACATATTAATTATAACTTAATTCCAGGTGTAGTTTATACTTGGCCTGAAGTAGCATCTGTCGGTTTTACAGAAGAACAGTTGAAGGAAAAGGGCATAAAATACAAAACCGGAAAATTTCCATTCATGGCATCAGGTCGTGCAAGAGCTTCTATGGACACCGATGGATTGGTGAAGGTTTTGGCTGATGCTGAGAACGACGAGATTCTGGGCGTTCATATGATCGGACCAAGAACTGCGGATATGATTGCTGAAGCGGTGGTAGCTATGGAATATAGGGCATCAGCGGAGGATATTTCCAGAATGTCCCATGCACATCCGACTTATACGGAAGCTTTCAAAGAAGCTTGTTTGGCAGCGACAGACAATAGAGCATTGCATATTTAAGCAAAACAATATAGTTGTTGAAAAAGCCATTCGGAGAGATTCGAATGGCTTTTTCTTTTTCGTGAAAATTAGTTTACTTCCATCATGAAGTTTAAAATAGCTATACTGGGTGCAGGAAATGTAGCTTGGCACCTGGCTCCAGCTCTGGAAGATGCGGGGCATAGTATTACGGAAGTCTTTGCACGTACATTAAAAAGTGCAGAGCAAATTACGAATCGGGTATATGCAGGCGAGCCCAAAGATGACTTGGATTTCTCCTCAAGTGAAGCTCAGATATTTATTCTTGCAGTAAAAGATTCCGCAATCCTTGAAGTGGCAGATGAGATTATTCTGCCAGAGGAAAGTATTTTGGTGCATACTTCAGGCTCAGTTGGGTTGGATATGTTGAATTATAGTTCAGCGACCTATACCGGTATTTTTTATCCTTTACAATCTTTCACCAAAGGTCGGAAACTTGAGTTTGATGAAGTGCCATTTTTGCTAGAATCTGACGATGAAGAAACGCTGCAAAAACTTAAAAAGCTGGCAAAAAGTCTATCTCCTCTCACTTATACAGTGAAATCGAAGGATAGAAAAGCGATGCATATAGCGGCCGTTTTTGCGAGCAATTTCTCCAATCATATGATAAGAATAGCGGAAGAAGTGATGCGAAGACAGGGGTTGGATTTCGACATGCTGAAGCCGCTGATTATTGAGACAATTTCCAAAAGCCTTCAATTGGGAGCAAAAGCAGCTCAAACCGGACCGGCAATTCGTGAAGATTATGAAACGCTGGAAGACCATCATCGATTTTTAAGTTACAATGAAGGGATTGCTGAAATCTACCGGCTGATCTCCCAGGATATTATTGATAGCTGATCAGTGTGTCCAAGTCCCGAATTTCCCAGCTTGGTAATCATCATAAGCTTCTTGGATCTGCCCATGTGTATTCATTACAAAAGGGCCTTGAGCGATAATAGGTTCATTGAAAGGAGCGGCATTTCCTAGGATAAGGATTGCATCTTCAGTAGCCTCTATTTCGACTTTCTTCCCAGTATTTTCAAATTCAACCAAATGTCGGAAATTGACTTCCTGGCCATTGACAGTGAGGGATCCACGAACAACGTAGAAGAAAATATTTTCATCTTCAGGAATTGTTTTCTCGAATTTTCCACCTTTCTCAAGATAAATTGTACTCATGTTGATCGGAAAATTACCTTCGAAAGCGCCTTTAGCTCCATTCCATTCTCCGAAGAGCTGCTGCACTTTTACTTTACCATTATCTAAGGTAAATGTTGGAATTCCTTCCTTGTGAAGTCCCTTATACCTGGGTGTGATCATTTTTTTGTCCGCTGGAAGATTCAGCCATAGCTGAAGGATTTCGAGATCTCCTCCTTTAGCTTTGAATTCAGAACTGCTAACTTCGGAATGTATCAGACCGCTTCCTGCTGTCATATATTGAACGCCGCCTGGACCAATAACAGATTTGTGACCAGAGGAATCCAAATGCATGATATCCCCTTCCAGAATAAAAGTGACTGTTTCCATGCCGCGATGAGGATGTGGACCGAAGGGCAGCCCATTATTATGTGCTGGATAAGTCTGGAAACCGTGATGATTTAAAAATATAAACGGATCTAAATGATTCAGCGAACGTGTAGGCATAGGGCTATAGGTCACCAAATCCGCTATAGGTCTGTATTCTGCTTTATGTATTTTTTTGATTGATCTCATGTCTTTCCAATTGATGTATATACATGTAATGGTTTTCAAGGGAATAAAATTTACCCTTTCTCAAATTATTTCGGAACTTCTTTTAGTCTGAGTTCGAATAGGTCGGTTCTACGATCCTTTAGATTTCTTACACTGCCAAATTGATTTAACTCCCTTAATAAGGACAGATCGACATCCGCGATCAAGGTCATTTCATTATTTGGTGTGGCCTCGGCTTTGATGCCATTGCTTGGAAAGGGGAAATCACAAGGTGTGATTACCATGGATTGTGCGTATTGCATATCCATATTATGAACTTTTGGCAAATTGCCCACACTTCCTGCCATGGCAACGTAGCATTCGTTTTCTATAGCTCTTGCCATTGCGCAGTTTCGGACTCGGGAATAGCCGTTTTGAGTGTCTGTCAAAAATGGGATGAATAAAATGTCCATTCCTTGATCCGCTAAAATCCGGCTCAGTTCTGGAAACTCAGCATCGTAACATATCAAAATCCCGATTTTGCCGCAGTCGGTGTCAAATGATTTGAGGATGTTACCACCTTGCATTCCCCATACTTTGGCTTCCAGCGGTGAAATATGGAGTTTCTCATACGATTCAATAGAGCCATCTCTTTTACAGAGGTAACCTACATTGTACAACTTGTCATTTTTCACCTTCGGCATGGAGCCGGTGATGATGTTGATATTATAGGATACAGATAGCTGCGCAAAACGCTTGACAATTTCATCGGTATATTTAGCTAAGCCACGGACTGCCTGCGCTTCACTCAGGTGATTGAATTCTGCCATCAGTGGGGCGTTGAATAGCTCTGGAAAAAGTGCGAAATCCGAGCGATATCCAGAAACAGCATCGATAAAGTACTCTGCCTGCTGCATCAATTCATCCAAATTATCATACAAACGCATTTGCCATTGGATCAAGCCCAGGCGAACAATTGTCTTGTTTGAAGATGCTTTTTTGTTCGGTTTTTCGTAGAAAATATTATTCCACTCCAGCAACACTGCGAATTCACTGGATGCAGAATCGCCTTCTAGATAGTTTTTCATGATCCGGGCAGGATGGAAGTCATTCGCCAGTTGGAAATTTAAAACTGGGTCATAAATCTCCTTCATCTTTACCTTTTCTAAATATTCTTTTGGCCCCATCTGGTCTGCATACTTGTGGTAATTTGGGATTCTCCCACCAAATACAATTCCCTTCAAGTTTAGCTTTTCGCAGAGTTCTTTGCGGTAATCATATAATCTTCTGCCAAGTCTCAACCCACGAAATTCCGGTTTGATAAAGACATCAATGCCGTAGAGCATATCACCGGAATCGTTGTGATTCTCAAAGGTAAAGTTGGTTGTGATGTCTTTGTAGGTATGCTCTCCTTCCAGTTCGGCATCATTTACTATTATAGAAAGCGCACAGCCTGCCAGCTGATCATTTATTTTGATGACAACTTGCCCGGCAGGGAATTTATTAATCAAAATTTCAATCTGGCTTTCAGCCCAGTAAGAGCCAGGCATATTTTTGTATGCATCGATCATGGCTTCTTTGAGATCCTTGTAATCCGAAGGCTGAAGGTATGCTAGTGATATATTTTCTGATTGAGTATTGTCCATAAAGTAGGCTAGAGAGACGATTTTTCACGTGTTTTGAAATCGGAGATTTCGAGGGTTTGAATAAAAATCGCTTAATGGTTATTAAGATAAGAAGAGCAGATACAATCAAAAAATCCTTTCCATTACGGAAAGGATTAGGAGTAGCAAGGGCATTAAATTATTTAAGCCATGCGAGTTTTACTTCCTCAGGGGCTTTCATCCTATCCGCTAATCTCATATATCTGTCCGAAAGTTTAACGAGGTAATCCTGAGCCTTAGAAGCCACATCATTTAATCCCGTTAGGTTTTCTATTTTCCAAAGACTCACTAGGTGTTCAATAATTCTGGCATAATCCCAACCAGTGTAAATCCCAACCTTTTGAGTGATTGCTGAGAATTGAGTAAATAAAGAAGGATTTGAGCTTCCTTCACCCATCAACACTGCTGGCATTACAATTTGCTTCCTCATAAGTTTCTCGAAAGCGATAATTGCTCCGTTTGGATCAATTTCAAATATTGCTGACATAAAGCTTTTGTAGGCTTTTTCATGTCTAGCTTCATCTCCTGCAATTTGCTTACAGATTCTCCCAAGTACTGTATCTCCTGCGATATCTGCCAATTTACCAGTGTTTACATGAGAGACCTTAGTAGCTCTCTCCTGAAATGATGTATATACGATAGCCTGATAAGGGTCTCCGCCAGAATTCGGATCAAAACCATTCATCAACAATCTATGAATCGTTTGCTCTACAGCTTTCATATCCACTCTACCAGTCATGTAGAGATACTTATTAAGTAGATCACCATGGCGGTTTTCTTCAGCAGTCCAGGATTTGGACCAGCGAACCCAGCCAGAAGGAGAAAGTAGGTTTCTTTCTGGATTGATTCCTTCCAGAAGATTAAAATATGTCTGATAACTAGGAAGTGCTTCCTCTGTAATCATATTGCCGATGAGGGAAGTTAATACCGTATCAGGAATGCCCTCTGATCTTTTCTGTAGTTGTTTTACTTGGTCATGAATATCTGGATCTCCAAAATCGGGAAGGAAATCGGATGGTTGCCAGCACTTGTCTGGATCTACTAGGATATTATCTACAGCTTCGCCTACAAGGCCATCCAATTGTGAGATAACCTCTATGTTCTTTTCGAGTTCGTAATTTATTTCTCCTGATTTCATCATGGATAAATTTAGATCCGAATTGTGAAAAACTCGGTAAGGTTTTGAATTAGGACAAATTTACTCACAAATAGACAAAATTCTGATAGAAAGTGCCTATCAATGATTCAGAATTCCATAAGTGACCAATATACAGTGTATTAGCAAGGAGCTCTTAGGGAATTTTCTTGAAAATTTTCTAAAGACTGCTCTTTAGGTACCATATAGGGTAATTATACTTTTGGGCACCCGTACTTTAGTATAAGGTAATTTATGTCATCACAGTTCAATTGACCTAGAAAAAGCCTTCGCAAGAAGGCTTTTAATATTTTGAATAGTGTAGGGTTTAGTAATCTAATTTATAGGCCACTACCTTGTTTTTGAAGAAAGTGGGAACCAACACAATATTCTCTCCAGGGATAAACCCAATGTCTGCTGTATTTGATTCAGCATCTTTAGTGTCCACAAGCAATGTTTCACCTTCCTCACTCACAAAGTAAATCTCTCCTGCCCATCGAGAAACAATATAATTTCCATCTCCTAAAATCACAAGTCCGTCCCCACCTGTGACAGTTTCGTTCAAGATTCTTGAAGTGCCGTCTACCTGAAGTGTTTTCAATCCAGTTTTGTCCAATCCATAAAGCTCACCATCTTCGCCGATAGCAATACCATTGATAGACTCATGTCCTTCTGTCACGGTGGTTATTTTTCCTGCATCAAGCAAATGTACTTTTCCGGTATTCATATCTGTGAAGTACACTTTTCCATCATGGGTAGCAAGATCATTAAGAAATTGACCCCCATCCACAGGGTATTTATTTGTGATTTTGCCGGATTCTAAATTGATTTCTACCAATTGATCTATATCGGTTACGTATAGATTGCCATTGGTAATTCCCATTCCTTTAGGTGCATTCAATCCAGTCACCCACGCTTGGGTAACGATATTACCTTCTTTATCAATTATTGAAATTGATCCTTTTCCATCTTTTCCAGCAGGCTCACCTTCGATATTGGATACATAGATTTTCCCTGAATCTGCATCATACAATACAGATTCATTTGTTGTTAAAGTTGAGTCTGTTTCCCAGATTTTGGTCAGGGTAGGTGTTTTCACCTCCTCTACGGCCACCACATCGGAGGTTTCTTCTGTTTTTGGAGAAGAACAGTTAGCAAAAATGATTGCTGCCGATAATCCTAAAAGCCCTATTTTAGCTGTTATTAGTTTCATATTAGTTTTTGGTTAGTGTTATTAGTTGAAGTATTCGGTCGCTAGCGTATAGTTAAATAATGAATAATGGCTAAGCGGCTAGTTGTAAGTCAAAGAAAATTTTTGAGTTTCTTCAGATAGCTCTTTCCGGTAAATTACAATATTCAAGTAATAATTTCCACCTGAATTGAGAAGTTGTTGTTTTCTCCTATTGAAAAGTGAAGATTAAATACAATAATCAGATGAAATCGAGCATGAAGCAAGCGACACACAGTGGTATGATTATATACCAAGCGAGATTCTCCCGAATCAAGTTCGGGACAGGCTATGTGACCTTTGAAAGAGAATTATAAACACATGTAAAACTAAAATCAGATTCTGTGCAAACGGGTTTTTCGGGATGATTTTGTATTTAATTTTAGAATATTGGTTTGAGTTTTAATAGCTATGGGGTGTTAAGTAGTGGTGATTTGCCTCATTTCTTGTGATTATTGCCTTTGATGGATTTATTTGGGCACTATTGTAAAAACCACTTATCTTATGATTTAATCTAACCCACCAACTTATGAGGAAATATGTAAGCCTAGCATTGTTCGCTAGTTTGGCGTTTGCCTGTTCACCGCAAGAAAAAAATGAGACAATTGATTACACCCAAATGTCCGACGAAGAGCGATTGGAAGTTGCCACCAAAATAGCCAAGGAAACCATCATTGTAGATGGGCACGTGGATTTACCTTATCGCATGAAAGTAGGAGGGTTTACACTTCAGCGTGAAGTTTTGGATGTTTCAGTTCGTACTCCAGATGGTAATTTTGATTTTCCAAGAGCAAAAGAGGGTGGCCTGGATGCTCCTTTTATGTCTATCTATATTCCGGCAGGACTTCAGCAGACTCCTGGTTCTTCGAAGTCTTTAGCAGATTCGCTCATATTGATGACGGAGCGTTTGGCAGATACTTTTCCAGATAAGTTTGCGATGGCGTATAGTCCTGCTGATGTCGAGACCAACTTTGCCGAAGGCAAAATCTCTTTACCGATGGGAATGGAAAATGGATCTGCACTGGAAGATGATATCTCAAATGTGGCCTATTTCCACGAGCGAGGGATCCGATACATTACGTTGACTCATGGCAAAGCAAACCTCATTGGGGACAGTAGTTATGATACAGTAAGGTTGTATAATGGCTTGAGTGAATATGGAGAGCTGGTTGTGACAGAGATGAATCGAGTTGGGATTATGGTTGATCTTTCACATGTTTCTGATGATACATTTAAAGATGCTTTAGCGATTACCAAAGTTCCGGCGATTGCTTCTCACTCTTCAGTAAGGGATTTTACACCAGAATTTGAGCGAAACATGAGCGATGAGCTGATTCAGGCAATGGCAAAAAATGGGGGAGTCATGATGATCAATTTTGGAGGTTCTTTTATTGATTCAGCTTATGCTGCAGGTTCTGATAAAGTACGTGAGCATTTGATTAATTATATGGCTGAAAATAATATGAGCCGTGGTGATTCGGCTTTCAAAGCGTATGCGTCAGAATATATGGCAGCCAATAATCCATTTCCGACTGTTCAGCGTGTTGCAGATCATATCGATCATGTAAAAAACTTGGTCGGAGTAGATTATATAGGTTTAGGTTCTGATTTCGATGGGGTAGGGGATTCTTTGCCTACTGGCTTGAAGGATGTATCAATGTATCCCAATCTTATCGCAGAACTTTTGAAGCGTGGATATTCAAGAGAAGAAATTGAGAAGATTTGTTATAAAAATATTTTTAGAGTATGGCAGGCTGTGGAGGAGTATGCAGATAATACTGAATAAAATCGTTTTGATTGAAATTAAAAATCCTGCTTTAGCGATAGAGCAGGATTTTATTTTTTCCCCTGCAATTAATTGTAACTCATGACTTAGATGCTTAGGGTTCTGAAAGCCTTTTGATACTAAATTTAGTAGGGTAGCCAAATTCTACGGCTTAGTGAAAGTGGGAAGGGTATTTATACCGGCAAAATGGAGAACACAATGACTTAGCTTAAATAGTTGGAAAAATAACTGTCAATATTTCCGTTTTTATAGGTTGATTCATGGTTTTTCAGTCATTATGACCGAAAAATCTAATTGGTGATAGTTTTGATATTAGGGAGATAGCCTTTAGAGGGGATGAAGAAAGCAATCTATCGGCTTAGCTTGACACCACTAATAACCAACTTTACTATGGACTTCAAACAATTCACGATAAAATCTCAGGAGGCGATTCAAAAAGCTTTGGAGTTAGCTTCAGCAGCAGGCCAGCCTGCGATTGAACCTTTGCACCTGCTTAAAGGAATTCTTACTGAAGATGAAAATGTAACTGATTTTCTATTCAAGAAACTCGGAACAAATAAGCAATTAATCAGTCAAAAACTTGAAGAAGAGTTGGCTAAGTTGCCAACTGTAAGTGGTGGGCAGCAACAGCCTTATTTGTCGAATTATTCGAATCAATTACTAACGAAAGCAAAAGACTACCTCAAGACTTTTGGGGATGAATATGTCGCAATCGAGCATTTGTTGCTGGCAATTTTGGCTGGAGGAGATACAGCTTCTCGAATCTTAAAGGATCAGGGGATTTCTGAAAAGCCTTTGATAGAAGCGATTAAAGAACTTAGAAAAGGAAATAAAGTGACCGATCCAAACGCAGAAAGTAAATATCAAGCTTTAGAGAAATACTCTAAAAACTTGAATGAAATGGCTAAGAAGGGTAAGATTGACCCAGTGATTGGCCGTGATGAAGAAATTAGAAGGGTACTTCAGATTTTAGCTAGAAGGACCAAAAATAATCCGATTTTATTGGGTGAGCCAGGTGTAGGTAAAACTGCTATTGTAGAAGGACTTGCCCAGCGAATAGTGTCTGGTGATGTGCCTGAAAATCTAAAATCCAAGACATTGATTTCTCTGGATATGGGTTTGTTGGTTGCAGGAGCTAAGTACAAAGGTGAATTTGAAGAAAGATTGAAAGCTGTCATCAAAGAAGTAACTGATGCAGAAGGCGAGATCATTCTTTTCATTGATGAGATTCATACATTGATCGGAGCTGGTGGTGGAGGTGAAGGAGCCATGGATGCTGCCAATTTATTGAAACCAGCATTGGCTAGAGGTGAATTGCATGCCATTGGAGCCACAACCCTGAAGGAGTACCAGAAATACATTGAGAAAGACAAGGCGCTTGAAAGAAGGTTCCAAGCAGTTATAGTGGATGAACCAGATGCCGCTGACGCAATTTCTATTCTTCGTGGAATCAAGGATAAATACGAATTGCACCATGGTGTCCGGATTAAGGATGATGCAGTTATAGCAGCTGTAGAGCTTTCACAGCGATACATTTCTGACCGGTTTCTACCTGACAAGGCTATCGACTTAATGGATGAAGCCGCCGCTAAATTGAGAATGGAGATTGATTCTTTACCTCAGGAATTGGATGAATTGAATCGTCGAATCATGCAGTTGGAGATTGAGCGAGAGGCTATTCGTAGGGAAAAAAATAAGGATAAAGAAACTGTCCTAAGTAAAGAACTGGCGGAGCTAGCAGAAAAGCGGGATAGTGTAAAAGCTAAATGGGAAAGTGAGAAGGCGGTGATCACCGGAATCCAACGGGAGAAAGAACGAATTGATAATTATAAACTGGAAGCTGAGCAGGCTGAAAGAGCCGGAGACTTTGGTAAGGTAGCCGAAATCAGATATGGTAAGATCGTTGAGGCTGAGAAGAAACTGGAATCATTCAAGTCTCAGTTGGCTGAAATGCAGGCAGGTTCACCTTTGCTAAAAGAGGAAGTTGATCAAGAGGATATTGCCGCTGTAGTATCAAAGTGGACTGGAATCCCGATGAATAAAATGATTCAGTCTGAGCGGGAAAAATTGCTTCATCTGGAAGATGAGCTTGGACATCGAGTGGCAGGACAGAAGGAAGCGATTACAGCTTTATCTGATGCTGTTCGTAGAAGTCGGGCAGGTTTGCAAGATCCGAAACGTCCGATTGGTAGCTTCATCTTTATGGGTACTACTGGCGTAGGTAAGACTGAGCTAGCTAAAGCTTTGGCTGAATACCTATTCAATGATGAGAACTCTATGGTGAGAATCGACATGTCCGAATATCAGGAAAGACATGCGGTAAGCCGTTTGGTAGGAGCACCTCCAGGTTACGTGGGATACGATGAAGGTGGGCAATTGACTGAGGCAGTACGTAGGAAGCCATACTCTGTGATTTTGCTGGATGAAATTGAAAAAGCCCACCCAGATGTATTTAATATTCTCTTGCAAGTCTTGGATGATGGACGGTTGACTGACAATAAGGGTCGAGTAGCTAACTTCAAGAATACAATCATCATCTTGACGACCAACATCGGTTCACATTTGATTCAGGAGCGATTTGCAGAAATAGAAGAATGGAATAAGGATGAGATCATGGAGAAAACAAAAACAGAGGCCTTCGATTTATTGAAGCAATCTGTAAGGCCAGAGTTCTTGAATAGGATAGATGAGGTGATCATGTTTGAACCCCTAAATAAGAAGATCATCCGTAAGATTGTAGATATCCAATGGAGAGAGATTCAAAAGCGGCTTTCTGAAGCAAATATTGAGATCGAAGCAACTAAAGAAGTGTTGGATTATCTTGGAGAGGTTGGTTTTGATCCGAATTTTGGGGCAAGACCTTTGAAAAGAACCATGCAACGATTGGTCTTGAATGAGCTTTCGAAGCAAATCTTATCAGGTTATATCAAAAATGATTCAGCGGTAATGGTAGATCTGGATGCTGATAATCAGGTTTACTTCAAAAATGTGGAAACCGTAGAGTTGTAATCCGCAATTTTCTCAACTATTCAAAAACCCTTGAGGCCGATAAGACTTCAAGGGTTTTTTGGTAATATTTAAGTAGTATCAGTCTGAATAAGAAATTCTTCTAGATGCTTTTTTCATTAAAACATTAATCATGTCTTCAGTGGAACTGCCAAGAGAACCGCTAACAGATTTATTGTAATTCGCTAATAAAACACCTTCTTCCCCGTCATAAAGATTCATGTTCAAAATGGCTTTATTTGAAGCTCCACCAAATCCAACTAATAAATTCAATGCCAAGTTTGCCCCTTCTGACATGGGTTTATTAGTTTCAAATGTTCCCATGATAATAGCGTGAACCTCAAGAATATCTGCAAGTTCATTGGGTGTAAATTCGTCGAAGTTTTCAAAAGTTACTCCGAATTTTTTGAGTTTTGCATTAGTAGTAATAGGATCCTGAAACGCCACTGTTGA
The DNA here is from genome assembly GCF_035156405.1 of Algoriphagus aurantiacus. Taxonomy (NCBI): domain Bacteria; kingdom Pseudomonadati; phylum Bacteroidota; class Cytophagia; order Cytophagales; family Cyclobacteriaceae; genus Algoriphagus; species Algoriphagus aurantiacus. Next base: position 56,933 of record NZ_JAXRUT010000015.1, read on the forward strand.
ATTACCTTTTTTGTCTCTTTTTAGAAACCAGGAGTGCATTCCGTTTTGAACACTTATTCCTTCAGCTTGTTCCATTTTTTCAAGCTGATCAACTGACATGGATTTCATATCTTTAGGCCTCAATGTTATACTTGCATTAAAAGGCAGGATTGCAATTGTTTCATGAGTTTTTGCGTATTCTTCGAATTTTGGGTGTTCATATAAAGAAGTTTGTGCAATTGATATTGCACCCATCGAGATTAGAACTAGAGTTAGGAAAAAGTTTTTCATAAAATGTTATTGATGTTTTAGTTTAAGCATCAATAATAATTGCTTGAAGCCCCATAACCTATTTTTTTGGGTTTACTAAAAATAGTATTGCTTAACAGATTGATAGTCAGGGATGTTGATTTGTCATTATAATTGTGATTATTGTAATTATCTGAATAATGTAGTTCCTTTTTAAATTCAAACGTGAATGCTAAGCTCCTATCCAGTCTAAGTAATTGCCAGAATGAATCACCTCATAGCTCGCTTCAGGATAGGCTTTTGCCCAAGCGGCTGGGGCTTTGGGAGGTTTGTTGGGTTGGTATTTGAATTCAAAAGCCCGTAGCAAATCTCCCTCTTCTTCCACCCAGTCAATTTCCTGTTGATCGTATGTCCTCCAGAAATAGTTAATACAATGCATGTGGCTATAATTCTGACATTTCCTACGTTCTACCGCTAAATAATTTTCCCATAAATCCCCAACGTCCGCCCGCATATCTAAGCGGTTGAAATTTTGGATGATGGCGTTTCGAACCCCATTATCATAGAAGTACCAGCGACTATTCTTCACGATTTCTTTGCGGAGATTTCTACTATATCCGCCAATTTTGAACACAACGAATACTTTGGAAAGCAGATCCAAATAGCGCTCTACCGTATTTTTTGACATTCCAAGCTGCTTTCCGAGTTCTTCCAGTGAGACTTCTTTTCCTACTTGAAAAGCTACCAGTCGGAGCAAAGAATAGAGTTTGTCTGAATTTTTTACTCCATCGACCATCAGAATATCTTTCAAAAGATAGTCATTCATGATCTGGTAGAGGCAATCTTCCTTGTCCTTCCAATCGGGGTAACGCGTGAGCTCTGGATAGCCACCGAAAATCAAACGTCCTTCACGCTTTTCCAGTGTGGTTTTGAAATCTTCTATTTTCGCAAATTCCATCTGTGCTAGAGGATAAAGAAACAAGGTGTTCTTTCTCCCTACCAAAGGCTCACCTACCTGCTGGTGCATGTCAAATGATGATGAGCCCGTAGCGACTACTTGTATCCCATCAATACTATCCACTATTAGTTTTAGAATCAGTCCGATGTCCGGGATATGCTGTGCCTCGTCGATGACTAACAAGTTTTTGCCCGCCAGTAATCGACTGTAATTTGCCACTGACCTTTCCTGCAAAAGTGCTGCGTCCAACATATCTTCCCCATTGAGGATCAGGCTTCGTTGTGGATCGATATCTTTGGTAAACTGTCGTACAAGCGCAGTTTTCCCAGACCTTCTCGGGCCAAGGATCATTAATACCTTATTTGGCTTGAGCCTGCTGTGAAAATCAGCCTGTAGAGCTCTCGGGATATTTTGCACTGTCTATCGGGTTGAAATACAGTACAATGTATAGTTTTTTACTTGATTTTACTATTCAACTGACTCAATTAATGTAAATACCGTCAGTTGAATGACTCGATTAATGTAAATACCGTCAGTTGACTGACTCGATTAATGTAAATTCAGTCAGTTACTCTTTATTCTCATTATTTATCAAATTGGATCTGTCCAAGGTCTTTCGGGAGTTTGGCTGTTTTGACATCAACTTCAATACTTGTAGAATCATAATATGTAATCACCAGAGTGATAGTTTTCTCGGTAAATATTGAGAGGTTCAATTCGAAAAAACCGTTCATATCAGTGGCAGTTCCGGTGGTGGTTCCCTTGACTAGAATTGCAGCGCCAGGAACGGGTCCTTCCGATTTGTTAACTATTTGCCCTCTTACTATCGGATCTTTAGGTAAAGGGGTTTCAACATTGGAAGAAGAGGTTTGCGCAAAGCTGGAGTTCGAAAAGAACAACGAAAAAGCAGTCAGAGCTATCACTCCAACTGCTTTTGTAAAATTCAATAAAAAGTTAAGTTTTTTGATTTTCATTACTACCCTTAGTCAGTTTCTTTTTGCAGTGTGATTTTACCCAGATCTTTTGGCAATTTGTTCGTCTTCACTACCACTTCTGTGGATTCGTAGTCAATCATAGAGATTTTTAGGATTACAGTTTCTTCTTCGAAGTATTGCAGGTCCATACTAAAAACTCCATCTACATCTGTCACTGTTCCAGTAGTTGTGTCCTTGACATTGATGACCGCACCAGGAATTGGTTTCTTTTCTGGTGAAAGAATAAGGCCCTTTACAGTTTTTTCGGAAATATGTTTTCCTGTATCAGGAGCAGCAGTAAGCTTTGAGATAGAGAATGCTAAACCTCCAATGAATAAGCAAAGGATAGTCAGAAAACCAACTCTTAGCTTTCTTAAGTAGCGTTTGTGGGAATCATCTAATGTATTTTTCATAGTTCTACTAAATTTTAATAGTAAGAAAAATAAAATAGTTCACATATCCTAATCTTTTGATAATTAATTAGCTGGAGTGTGTTCCATTAAATAATCAGTGAGTAACGTGTACAAATGAAGGCTCGTTCCAGCTCCCTCATAGATTCCGTGAGACCGGTTTGGATAAGGCATCATCTGGAATTGTTTATTGTGTTTGATCAGTTCATTCATCAGCATTTCTGCGCCTTGATAGTGGACGTTGTCATCGCCAGTGCCATGTACGATCAACAGATTTCCTTCTAAGTTTTTTGCATAGGTGATGGGTGATCCCTTTACAAAATCCTCCATGTTTTCCTGAGGTAAGCCCATGTATCTTTCTTGATAGATATTGTCATAGATCAGTTGATTAGATACAGCTGCAACAGACATACCTGTTTGATAAATTTCAGGAAATTTAAACATCAAGTTCAGCGTCATAGAGCCACCACCACTCCAGCCCCAAACAGCAACCCGGCTTTCATCCAGATAAGGAAGCTTTAGCAGTTCTTTGGCAGCCAATCCTTGATCTTGGGCATTGATGACTCCTATTTTTCTATAAATACTTTTCCTCCAATCGCTTCCTTTCAAAGTTGGTGTGCCACGATTATCAATATCAATCATGAAATATCCTTTTTGCGCCAGTATAATATTGTAAAGTCCAACCTGAGTATCCGTGGCTACGGTGCTCCAAGGCTCACCATACACATGAAAAAGTACTGGATATTTTTTTGATTCATCAAAATCAACTGGGTAGATTATTCTTGCGTCCATTGTCACTCCTTCGGAAGTAGTCACTGTCGTGAATTTGATATCAGGAGTTTTAAGTGAAGCTAGTTTTTGGGAGTAGGCAGTGTTTTCTACAAGGTTTTTGATGATCGTGTGTTTTGGAAGGCTGATTAGTCGAACCGTTAATGGGTTGTTAGTACTCTGGTAATTGTGTATTGCAACTAGGCCATTTGGCGCGATATCATAGGTGTTTACTCCTTCAAAAGCTTCTGGAGTTACTCGTCGAAGATCACCTTTTCCAGCCAAATCAATAGCATACAAATATCGCTGAGTAGCATTGTCTGGAGAAGCGATGAAGTAAACCTCCTTATCTGTTACAGCCCCAAAAGAGGCAACATCAAATTCGCCAGGCGTGATCAACGTCTTTTTTCCTGTAGCTATCTCAACCTTATAAATATGTCTCCACCCATCATTTTCTGTCATTCGTAGAAAGGCTTTTCCATCATCAACTAGTGGTAAACTATTGTCGCTCCAGCCATTTCTGGAAAGATCCGGGTAGGCAAGATCCACCCAGGTTTCCTCCGTTTCTTCATAGATCTTTTTCAGTTCTTCACTTGAAGGATTGAAAGTCCAAATGGTCAGTTGATTCTGTTTTCGGTTCATCTGCTGGATCAATAATTGATCGGCATTGATCCATTGCATGCCAGGCAGGTAATTTTCCTTCTCTTCACCTGGAATTGGTATCCATTTGGTCGTTTTCGAAGCTATATCTATCAGACCGATTTTGGCTCCTGCGGGCTCTTGCCCGACCTTTGGATACTGTAAGGGAATTGGTTTGGAATAGACCGAGTCAGTATTATTGATCATATAAAAAGTGCCAATCTTTGATGCATCGATCTGCCAAAATGCGATGTTTGCGGCATCTGGACTCCAAGCAAAACCGTCCCGCTTTCCAAACTCTTCTTCGTAAGCCCAGTCAAATGTGCCATTGATGATCTTGTCAGTACCGTCATTGGTGAGTTGGGTGATTTCACCTGTTTTGAAGTTTTCCTGATACAGATTGAATTGATGCACGTAGGCTACATATTTATTGTCCGCGGAAAATTTTGCAAACATTAGCGAGGAAGGCTCGAACTGGCTTCCAAGCTGCTTTAATTGTTTACTTGCCAGATCATAAACCCAGTAATCGCCTTTGGTATTCGACCTCCACACTCGGCTTGAATTAGTGAAAATCAGGACTTTTGTCCCATCATCAGATAGGCTGAATGATTCGATGTAGATTGGGTTCCCGATGTTTTGCAGTGCTGAACCAGGGACGAACACACTTTTATCTAATGTTTGGCTATCCCATCTAGCCAATTCGTTTCCATTTTCTACGGTCACATAGGCCGCTCCGTTTTCTATCCATTGGATCGGCTGAAGTCTTTCTTGAGCAAATTCTCTAGAGTTATAGATTCTGTCGAGCGTGAGGAGTTCAGAGTTTTGGGCTGATATTTCGCTGATGATGAAAAACGCCAAAAGGAAGAAAATTGACTTTTTGAGTAAGAGTTTCATGATAAAGTAAGTAAGCAGTCTAATTACTAAAGTAAAGCTATATCTCCTAAATGGGATACTTAGGCTAAAATTTGAGAATAATCAATCAATCGAGTCGAAGACTGAATTTTATAAATTCCACCAATACGTGAACTTCAAAACCAATGAGCGATTTTTGGTGTAAAAGGGAGCGGGCAGGTAATTGTCTGTATAAACCAAAAACAGATCTGAAGCAGGCTTAAATCGCCACTGGAAGCGGGTGTTTAGATTAATATTTTCGATCTGCTCATTGTATTGGACGAAGGCTGTGAAAAATAGGGTATTTGTCATGGTGACATCAACTCTTGGTCCGATCAACCAAAAGCTGGTTGTATTCCAAGGCTCAGGTAAATGAATTTCATTATAGCCTGCATTCATCGTGATGCTCACATAGGGTTGAAATCTATAGCCAAGCTCAGCGGTGACGTTGTAGCGCTCGCCGTCTGCATAATAACCACCCAATCGTGTGGTAAAAGCATAAGTGAATACACTTTGTGGTTTGGAAGTATATTCTGCCCCCATGGCATACCATTGGTGTTCTGTACCAGTTGCAAGTGTGTCTCCGCTGTAATTTGTAGGGTCAAAGGGCCTCTGCAATTTCACATAGTCTGTGCTAGTCCAAAGCATAAAAGTGCTTTGGCTTCTCCATTTCAGATTATAAGCTAGGAATGAGGTGTTGTCTGTTTTTTCTCCCGTTTTATTGAAAAAGAACGTTGTGCTAAGATCAGGGCCGTGGCTCAGAATTTTTTCGCTTTTGGGAAACCAACGATAGCCTACCTGTGGGTTGATTTTATAAAATCCCCTTCTTGGCACATAGCCCACTTCTGCGGTATAGTCTTCAGATACGTATTCATGCTGCCAGTTCCAAGTGAGATTTCCGGCGGTATATTTCAAATTGGCAGCATGGACAAAGCCGTTGCCTATATTGTCGGGACCAAAACTCTGTAGAACCATTGCTTTTCCAGTCCAAAGGTTATTCGAAGAGGCTAGGTTATATTCCAAACCTACATTGCGGTTGAACTGAGAATAAATAGGGGCTTCTGAGGTAGGATCAGGATTATAATTGAGCGATTGCTTATTGATAAAGAGTCCTGTGATATTCGACCTTGCACCTACTTGTCGCTGAAGTGCCAAAACAGTGAAGTTTTGAGATGGCAATTCATCCTCTTTCACTTTTTCAGTTTGCATATTCATCGCTCCGACTCTCCAGTTTTTGTTGATTTTCCCACTCAGTCTTGCGCCAAATTGTATGGGAGCATTTAGTCCGATTCGTCTGGAGAAAAATGGGCGGATTGTGCTGTAGCCAAAACTTGCAAACAAGTCTCCGTTTTCCAGAAAAAATTGTCGTCTCTCTGGGAAAAACAATTCAAAACGATCTAGGTTGGTGACTTGTCGATCGACTTCCACTTGCGAGAAATCCGGATTTACAGTAAGATCCAAATTCAGAGAAGAAGTCAATCCTATTTTAGCATCCATTCCTACTTCCTTTCGGTATTCTGTCTCGCCTCCAGAAGACACTTCCTTGCTAAATCCTCCTAAAGCATATGGAATTACAGAAATATTGGCGCCAGTCTGTGGTGGAGCTTTGTCCCAAACAAGTATACCAGTGTAGGCTAAAGAAGCGGAGGGGAATTGTCGTGGAACCGGAGCCCAGCCTGATTTCTCAGTAGTTTTCAGATCGAGTCGGGAAAAGTTGATTCCCCATTCTGTGATTCCTTTTTTGTACCGTATTGATTTGAATGGGATTTTGGCTTCAAAAACCCACTTGTCATCGTAGTTAGTGACTTTGGAACTCCATTTATTATCCCAGCTGAGATCTACGTTGCCCCCGTTGAACATGATTCCATCCCATTGTGCACCCGCTGCATTAGCTCCAAAGGAAAAACCATTGGTCTGATCATCGAATGGATCCATGAAGAGCAGAAAGTTGTCATTCTTGCCAAAGTTGAAATCCCGGCGAAGTGACTCAACCATATAAGGGCCTTCTACTGCGTGGAAATTTTCTACCAGTAAATAGAGATGTTCATCATCATACGTCATCCTCACATCAGTCCTTACTTGGGCAAAGCTCGTGTCCATGGGCGTGATCATATAGAAATCTGTCGCGACTTCAGCGTCGAGCCAAGCTTGCTCATCCAAAGCTCCGTCAATCAAGATTTCTGAGGTGGCTTTCTGAATATGCAGCCGATATGAATCGTTGATTTTCTGTGCCGAAAGAATTGACATATTCACTATTCCCAACAGAAAAAACAGACTCAATTTGCGCATGGACTTACACTACTTAAAAGGTAGCTTAAGGGTTTTATTTTATGAATATTAGGTAAAAAATCAATAAACTTTTATTGTTTTAGCCTATAGCTTAAGGTTAGAATCAATTGTCGCCTTTGGTATTGGGAATTTCCCTCGGTATAGAAATTTACCCCTTCACTGATGTATCTATTTCTTCTGGAATTAAAGATGTCTGTAGCGTTAAAAACCAGAGTGCCTCGGTCTTGTAAAATACTTTTGCTGACAGAGAGATCCATAAAGAAAATACCTTTTCTTACTCCCTGAACAGTTTTCTGTCTTGCATCATAATTTGCGCGAAGCTGTATATCAAGCCCTTCAGCCACTGTAAATCTGGAGGTTTGTCGGAAGAGCCAAGAGTAAGTCTTAGTCTCATACCCGTTCTGGATATTTGTACCATCGATATCCGCGTGAAAGAAATTGGCATTGAAGTCAAGCTTCCACCAATCGTAAAGTTGGTAATCACTACTGAGTTCCACTCCAAATGAATTTTCTCCATTTAGGTTGAAAGGCAAGGTGGTAGAATTTCCTTCATCATCTACGGCACGTAACCGTTCGATTTTGTCAGATGTACTACGGTAGTAAACGGTGGTGAAAAGAGTCCCCTTGTCAAAATATTTAATGTGTCCTAGCTCAAAGGAGTTGGTGTATTCCGGGTTCAGGTCAGGGTTTCCACTGAAGAAATTCCGCGAATCTGAAAGTGTCACATAGGGACTTAAATCATTATAAACTGGGCGGCGGACACGTCGGCTATAGCTGATTTGAAAAGCATTTTCCTGAGTGATATTGTAGGTCAGGTGGGCGCTCGGAAAGAGGTTTGTGTATTTTCTTGGATTTTCTTCATTGGTTTCTTGCAGTGTAGTTTTCACATCTGTATGTTCTACCCGCAATCCACCTTGATAGCTCCATTTTTTTGAAGTATTTCCTACGATTCCGTAGGCCGCAAGTATGTTTTCATCATACAGGAAGATATTGTCAAGGCCAGGAATAGGTTCAAGAACTCCGCTTTCATTTGCTTCTTGCACGAGGTAGTCATTTTTCATTTCCCGGAAACTCGTTCTGAACCCGCTCTCGAATTTTCCTTCTTTACCAAATGGCTGTACATAATCGAGCATAGCCAAGTATTGATTTTCGTATTCATCATTTAGGGAAGTCTGAAGTACAGATGAGCCTGTGATTGGATTTCCCTGTGGCGTGTACCCAGCCTCGGTGAAAAGTTGATCAGAATTTTCCCAATAATTTAAATAAGTCAGTGTCCCGGTCAGTTCATGTCCCTTTCGCTCAAAATTTTTCTTATAATTCATTGAAATTTCTGAGTTTGGCTCCTCTTCCGTTTCATCCTGTTTCCTTAAGGTATAGCTCTGGAGATTGCTTAATGTATTCCAAGAATCTTCATAACGAATGTCTGTAATTCTATGCGCATCGCTTCTTCTCCACAGATAGGAAAGAGTTAGAATGCTATTTTCACTAAAGTAATAATCCAATCCACCGCGAATGTTATTATTAAGGCTTTTCACCACTCCTTCGTTGGTTTGGTTTAAGATAAATGTGGTGTCTTCTCCATAAGTTTCCTGATACAGTTCGCCTACATTTGGAGCTCTGCGATGGGTAAGGCTATAATTGATAAACCAATTGATCCGTTTGTGTCTATAATTAAGGTTAGCTGTGAAACCCAAGTTGGTAGGAACGCCTCCGACTATTTCGAATGAACCGTTGAATCCCTGATTATTGTCCTTTTTCAAAATAATATTGATCACGCCGGCCATGCCTTCCGCTTCGTAGCGTGCCGAGGGATTAGTGATGACTTCCACTCGCTCAACCATATTGGCAGGTAACTGGCGGAGACCCGCACTTCCCTTGAAACTAACCAGCCCAGAAGGCTTTCCATCAATCAATATCCGAACATTAGCTGAGCCTCTTAATCGCACGTTTCCCTCTGGATCTACAGCAATAGAAGGAAGATTCATCAGGATATCACTGGCATTTCCACCTGCATTTGCAAGGTCTTTCCCTACATTGAAAATCCGCTTGTCCAGAGAAAGCTCCATGATTGTTTTTTCACCTTGAACTACCACTTCATCCAAATCTCCTGCTGTGGTCTTCATCATTATACTGCCCATATCATATGAAGGAGAATCTCTAGAAATGGTAAAAAGATCGGATTTGTATTCTTCGTACCCCATGAATTCCACCAAAGCGTAGAATTCACCATTAGGAATATCGATTTGAAACTTGCCATTGTCATCTGAAAGACCTCCTGAGATCAAACTGTCAGCACTGGTATATATTCCTATAGAAGCAAATGGAAGTGGAGAATCAGAACCATCTTCAATGACTACTCCGCTAAGTATTCCTTTTTTGGATGATTGCTGAGCAAAAGAGGAATAACTAAAAAGAAAGCTCAATAAAAGCATCACTAAAATTTTGCTGGATGAGCACTTGCAATGGTTGGACATCAGATGTCTGTTTAGATATAGGTTTGGGTTGATTGGATTCCAAATCAAATCATGCGTTGAATTAAAATCATGGGAATATATTTCGATTTTCCGTCAAAATCAGTTAAAAAATTACCAAAGGTTGAATTTTGCGGACGAGTAGAAAACTCCAGTATCAGTTACGGTAAAGCTTATTTTCTTTTCAGAAGTCTAGCAACCGTCCTCCCTATCCAATCCAAGCGCTCAATAGGCCCTATCAGTGAGCCATGCATCATGTCCATTACGGGCATACCACCGGCTTTAGGTTGGTTAGGATAGATCAAAATAAAGCTGTGGTTTTTCAGCCAAATGTTAATCAGTTTAGGAACGCGCTCCAAGCGCGGGTGATAGGAGGCTTCCCCTTTTCGGCTCAGTACCATGATCAGATTATCGTCAGCTTTGAGGAGGATATCTAGATTTTCCAGTTCATCCCATTCTGGGAAAGGCCTAAAATCAACTCGAATTGGATGTTTTATGAGAATCTCACTGAGGTATGCTCTTGTTCCGTTTGTGGCATAGAAAATCATTCTTGACCCTGAATTTCTCGCAATATTCCAGACTTTTACCAGCCAAAAAGGAAAGCCTAATTCCATCTCAGCATTAGGAGGGATAAAAACCAAATGACGTCTGTGTGTGTCGAAAGGCTGATGTGGCTTATAAATGAACGTCGTTGTATTGCATTTGGTAAGTAGTGTCTCGGTCAGATTACCAAGAAAACTGTCGTCTATGGTTGTCTTTTCGTGGAGGCCAAGGACTAAGTCAGTGATTTTGTTTTCGCGAATAACACTTGATATTCCATGTTCGATATTGGTATCATAGCGCAGCAATTCGTATAGAAAATGATCAGTAGAACCTGCGGTTTTACTCGCTTGATTAAGCGTTTTTTGAGCCTTCATTTCGGCATTTGCATCTTCCAGTTCTGGATTGATAATGCTGAGCGCATAAAGATTAGAATGCTTTTGAGGTGATTTCAGCATGATGCTAAGATGAATTAGGTCATCAGATGTTTCTTGATTTCTCACTGGAATCAGGATACGTTCCTGTACATTGTCGCTTACATCTTCATCAAGTGGGGAATCCGCCAATGCGATTCTTTTCGCACCCTTCTGAGCTTCAAGAGAAGCAATGGTACACGTCACAAGGATCATAATGATGGTGCCGTTTAACACATATTCTGAGAGAAGACGGATTGGCTCTCCAGCTTCATCTGTTCCAATAATAATCTTGTATCCGACAGTTACAGCAGCCAAAGTTGCCGCAGCCTGTGCATTACTCAAACCAAAAATGACCCTGCGTTCATCCTTTGAAAACCCATAGGTCTTTTGCGTAGCAAATGCAGCCAGATACTTAGCTAGGGTGGCTACTATGGTCATAACACACGCAACAATAATCGTATTCCAACCATCAACAAATGCTGTGAAATCTACCAGCATTCCAACGCCTATTAAGAAAAAAGGAATGAAAATCGCGTTTCCTACAAATTCGATTCTATTCATCAAAGGAGAGATATGCGAAATTAGTGGGTTAACAGCCAAGCCTACAAGGAATGCACCAATGATAGGCTCTACTCCTGCCAATTCTGCTAACGCAGCCCCAGTAAAAACCAGCGCCAAAGTGAATACATATTGCGAGACATTGTCTTCATATTTCTTCAAAAACCATCGTGCGACTATAGGAAGTAAAAAAATAATAATGGTGGTAAACACGATTAAGGATATAACTAATTTTGTCCAAAAAATTGTATTTACTTCCCCTTTAGTGGCTCCTACGACGACGGCTAGCACCATTAAGGCCAATGTATCTGTGATGAGTGTGCCACCTACAGTGATATTGACTGCTTGATTTTTTGCAATGCCCATCTTAGAAATCATGGGGTAGGCTATTAGTGTATGAGATGCAAACATACTTGCCAGCAAAATTGAGGGCAACATTTCTAAATCCAAAATGTAGAGTCCAGCAGTTATCCCTAAAATCATTGGTATTAGAAAGGTGTACATACCGAAAACCATGCTTTTCTTACTGTTTTTCAGGAAATCTGCAAGATCGATCTCCAGCCCGGCTAGAAACATGATATAAAGCATTCCGGCTGTCCCCGAAAGGATGATGCCACTATCACGCTCTATCCAATTCAGCCCATTAGGGCCTATGATAGCACCAGCTATTATTAATCCGAGCAATGGCGGGATTTTTAGCCGATTAAGGGCAATCGGTGCAAGCAAAATGACCAACAGTATCAAAAGGAATTTGATTACCGGATTGTCAATGGGTAATACAAATTCCGAAAGTGGGTCTAGATGCATCAGGCTTTAATTTTAAAGAAATTTACATTTCCCCACTAACCAAATAAATGGTATATCCGAGGTACGATACCAAAAGAAGCGCGGCTTCCCAACGATCCAGTTTTTTTCTCTTGCCAGTAAACATGGCGACAAACAAGAAAATAGTTCCTGCCCCAAGAATGTACAGATCAGTATTGAAAGCTAGTGTATAATTGAGCGGATTAATCAGTGAGCTCACACCTAGAATCAAGAAGATGTTAAAGATGTTGGATCCAATGATGTTTCCGATGGCTATGTCGTTGTTCTTTTTCATCGAAGCAACTACTGAAGTAGCGAGTTCGGGTAGTGAAGTCCCTGCTGCAACGATAGTTAGTCCTATAATTTTCTCGCTGACTCCGAGTGATTGTGCCATCGCTACAGCATTGTCGACAACGAGTTTTCCTCCTACCACTAGTCCTGCTAATCCTACGAGAATCAGTGTCCAAATCTTGAGATTAGTATAATCCTTTTGGACTATATCTGAGCTGTCTGGTTCTGACTTCAGTTGAGTGAATACATAATAAAGAAAAGCGACGAAGAGAGCCAGTAAAATAATGCCATCTACTATCGAAAGTCCCGGAGACTCTGAGCTGAAGTAGTTGTTGGCAAGAAATAAAAGGACTACGGCTGCTAATAATGAAAATGGGATTTCCTTCCAAACTGAACTTGATTGCACCGTAAGCGGTGTTATCAACCCAGCTATTCCTAAAATTATAAATAAGTTAAAATTATTAGAACCAATCACGTTTCCGAAAACAATATCGGGATAACCTCCAAAAGAAGCGACAGAATTGACTACTAACTCTGGCGCAGATGTACCAAATGCGACTATGGTCAAGCCAATTGCTAGGTCTGATACCTTATGTTTTTTTGCCAAAACGGAGGCACCATCTACAAGCCAGTCGGCTCCTTTTACTAACAATACAAGACCGGCAATTAGAAGGATGATTTGAAGAATCATAGCAAATTTGTTTTTTCTTTTAAAGCTAACTGCTCACAAAAATCTTTCAAAAGTAGATTGAAAAACACAGGTAATTTTATGCTATATGAATAAATATTTTTTTACTCATATCTCATTCTGATCGCTTTTAATTTTTCAGAAGCTTTTGCACAAAGTGAAATCCCAAATCACATCAAAGAGAAAATCACCTATCCTGTATTCAATTCCATCCTTGGGTAGGTATGATGACCGTAGAAACTGGGACGTTACCTTATGACTCGTTGATTAATTACAAAGTTACCTTAGATGATCTATATGGTGAGGTGAAAGATTCTACTTCAATTCATCCAGTTTTTTTGGAGGTTGCAAGGACTTAAATCTCAACATAGCGAATGGAGTGCCTGCCGGAAAAATTCAGATTGCAGCAGTTATTCATGGTAAATTAGTTCAGGCAATTCTTTCTGAAGAGGGATATGAGAATAAATATCATAAATATTAAACTTCCAATCCAAACTTAGTTGCTATAAAAATAGTGAAAGGTAGGGGGATTAAATTTTATGTCTGCGGATGGAGTATGGGTTTTCATAATCTTGAAAATGAGAATATAACTCCAATGGTCAAAATGGCTGTATCGGTAAAAACAACTTTTATAACCTTGGATCAAAAGGGTTATTTATATCTCAATGGAAGTGATAATTGATCCCTAGAAATTACCGGGCTTTAAATATAATAGCCATGCCTTTGGTAACTAGGGAAGTAGCTAATATTTAACTATTTGCTTGTATTATTTAGGTTTACCTGTTATACTAAAATCTTTCGCTAGAAAAGGAATAGAGAATTTTAATTCTACATGGAAAACAATTTATAAGCTTTGATTCCATATGAGAGAATCGCACTGTCAGAAAAAATCTCAGTTTTAATTAAATCAGCATCTCTTAGATTCATCACTTCAAATTGAGAATGGATTTCGAGTGAAGAGTTTCAAAAATAAATTCGTTGAACGCATTATTCAAAATCACGGGGCGGTAAAGTATTAAAACAAAAAAAGAGCTCGGGCATGCCGAGCTCTTTTAATATTTATTTCCAGTACTAATTACTTCACTTCGAAGCTAGCTCTTCTAGCCATTTGTCTTGCATCTGCAGAAGACTTATCAACGCTAGTGTCTTCACCATAACCTTTGTAGGATAGTCTTGAAGCATCTACTCCAGAAGCTACCAATATGTCATAAACTGACTTAGCTCTTCTTTCAGAAAGTTTCATGTTATAATCTTCAGGACCCAATTCGTCAGCATATCCTTTGATCTCTACACTTACACCTGGATTCTTTTTCAGGAAGTTAGATACATAGCTAGCAGCGCTAGTAGAGTATCCAAGTGGCTTATCGCTATCAAATGCGTAGTAAACATTTACATAACCGTCGTTGATAGCTTTCTTGAAGAAATCAACTTCCTCTTTTACTTCTTCTACTGGACATCCGTCAGTTGAAGCTGGACCAGGAAGGAACGGACACTTATCCATGTGATCAGGAGTGCCATCACCGTCAGAATCCAAAGTCATACCTGAAGAATTTACTCTTGCTCCAGCCGGAGTGTTAGGCTCTTTGTCCAAGTAATCAGGAACGCCATCACCATCAGAATCTTTCAACATATCTTTAATACCGTTGATCTGAGTAGCAAGTTCTTCTTTAGTAGCATACTTGTCGGCTGCAATGAACCAATCAGCGTGCTCTTCACTCTTACCTAAGTAAAACTGAAGTCCAATTGTACCTGTCCACCACGTACTATTAGCTCCGAAAAATCCATGGTCAGCTGGGCCGATTGCAGTAGCACCATCCCAAGTGACAGTCTGTCTACCGTTAATAATGGTACTAATATCTCCTACTAAAGCAATGTTGTTACTTAATTTCAATTGAGGCGTAACACCAACAATAAAATTGTAGACATCATCAGTAAAACCACTGTGAAGATTCTCTTGAGGCTTTACGTTTCCGATACCAGCACCAAAATGGCCTAGTAAACCTAGAGATCTAGTAAATGATTCGAAATTCATGATTCTTCCAAGGTTAGAAACCATTTGAAGATTCAATCGGTAGTATTTAGTGTCAAATGAGCCAGTGTTAGCATCATCGCTTCCAGCCTCTTTCATTGAACCAAAACCGTAATCTAGTTTCAAACCGAACTTCTCGTTGAACATATACCTAGCGCCGAAGTCAATATGGCCAAGGTTGAGTGAGGGAGAAAGGAATCCTGGAGTGATTGGAGCCATTGGTTTATTAAAGCCACCTCCCACTTCAAGGGAAAATTTGTCGAATTCCTGTTCCTGTGCATGAGCTCCGAATGCCAAAGCGCCTGCCATAATTGTTGATAGTATTAGTTTTTTCATAACAAAAAATTTTTGTTCAAATTTTAAGTGTTGATTGATGTGAATACAAATTTATAAACTTTTAATTTACTACAAATCTAGCTGAATTATTTAAAACCCAATTGCGGATAAAAAATAAATCCATTCCTTTTTTCAAATTTAGTAATGAAATATTAACATAATTTATGCCATAATGAAATTTTTATACGAAATCCTCAAACAAAATAGTGTTTCGGGAGATGAATCTAGAACGTCAGAATTTATTTTACAATATATAGCCCAACGAAAGAATAAGTGGAATGTTTCACCAGATATCTATTTTGGAGAAAATTTTCATGATTGTATTTTATTGAAATTTGGTCAACCAAGAACTGCAGTCTTTGCTCATATTGATACTATTGGTTTTATGTCAAGGTATAATAATCAGCTGATTAGCGTAGGCGGTCCAGAGATAATTGAAGATACTATTTTAGAAGGGAAAGATTCTTTAGGTGAAATATCATGTAAATTAAAAGGTGACGAAAATAATATTTCTCATGATTTTCCTCGCGGAATTGATCCTGGAACTCGACTTTCTTTTTCTCAAAACATTAGAATTGATGAGGAATTTATTCAGGCTGCCTATTTAGATAATAGGTTAGGAGTTTATACCGCATTAAAACTTTGCGAAACTATTTCCAATGGTTGGGTGGTTTTTTCTACTTATGAGGAGCATGGAGGGGGTAGCATGCCTTTTTTGCTTAAATTTATTCAAAAGACATCACCTATAAAGCATGCACTGATTGCGGATATTACCTGGATTACGGAAGGAGTTCAATTTCATAATGGGGTTGTTATCTCTATTCGGGATAAATTTATCCCAAGAAAAAGATTCTTGGATAGAGTTATTCAACTCGCAAAGGAGAGTGGTGTTCCATTTCAACTTGAAGTAGAGGAGTTTGGAGGTAGTGATGGTAGAGAAGTTCAGTTTTCACCGTATGCAATAGACTGGTGTTTTATAGGTGCGGCTGAGGAGAATGTGCATACGCCGGATGAAAAAGTTTCATTGGTAGATTTGGAGGCAATGCTTAACATTTATCCATATTTGGTGGAAAGACTATAATTATTGGGCATGAGAATAAGAGTAAAAGACAAAGAATTTGAAATCTACTTGAGTGCTGTGGAAATTAATCTACGTAATGCCCAGCTTGGGCAAGCGATAACTCAGGATTTTGCAGGAGAAGAATTAGTAGTAGTAGGGGTTTTGAATGGTTCCTTTGTATTCATGGCTGACCTTTGTAGGCATATTGATTTGCCAATTTCTACCTCATTTATTAAAGTCAGCAGTTATTCTGGCACAGAATCCTCTGGAGAAGTACGCTCAATTTTAGGCTTGGAAGAAAAAATTGAGGGTAAAAATGTCCTCGTTGTTGAGGATATAGTTGATACCGGAATCAGCATGGATTATTTAATAAAGGCACTTTCTGAATTAAAACCTTCCAAACTTGCCATTGTTACTTTGCTTCATAAACCTGATGCTTTCAAGTTTAATTATGGGTTAGACTATGTCGGTTTTGAAATTCCCAATAAATTTGTGGTCGGTTACGGCCTTGATTACGATGGGTTGGGCAGAAATCTGCCTGATATCTATCAACTCAGTACTCCTTAAATAATAGACTTACGAATGTATAATATTGTATTATTTGGTCCTCCGGGTGCAGGCAAAGGCACTCAAAGTGAAAAACTTATTGAGAGATACGGATTTACTCATTTATCTACTGGGGATCTTTTCAGAAAACACCTTGGAGAGGGAACGGAATTAGGTCAGCTCGCAAAAAAGTATATGAATGAAGGTCGACTAGTGCCAGATGAAGTAGTGATTGGTATGGTGGAGGATAAAATCAATGAAACCAAAGATGCCCGTGGATTTATTTTTGACGGGTTTCCACGTACTACCGCTCAGGCAGAGGCTTTGGATGAAATGCTTTCAAAGCATACTATTGAAATCAGTGGAATGATTGCATTAGAAGTCCCTGAGAGTGTGCTTAGAGTTAGAATTAAAGAGCGAGGCAAAACATCCAACAGAGTAGATGACCAGGATGATGAGAAAATCAATACACGTATTAAGGTGTACTTAGATGAGACTCTGCCTGTGGCAGATTACTATGCTTCGCAAAACAAACTACAGAAAATCAATGGTGTAGGAGAAATCGATCAAATCTTCTCAGACATCACTTCGGTGATTGATAGCTACTGATTGCCTTAAATTTCCTAATTTTGCATTTCATATTTGGCTAGGCTTTTAAGCTTAGCCTTTTTTCTTTATCAAAAAATGGCTGATTCAAATTTCATAGATTACGTAAAGTTCTGCTCTAGATCAGGAGCAGGCGGACCTGGATCGACACATTTTCGAAGAGAAAAGCATGTCCCAAAAGGAGGTCCTGATGGTGGTGACGGTGGCAGAGGTGGACACATTATAGTAAGAGGGACTACCCAAGTTTGGACTTTGCTCCATCTGAAATATAAAAAACATGTGATAGCCGAAGCCGGCAAAAGTGGAGAAGGAGGAAGAAGAACTGGAGCAGACGGTAAGGACATTATATTAGAAGTGCCTCTAGGAACTATCGCTAAAGATGCTGAGACTGGAGAGAAACGCTTTGAAATCACTGAAGATGGACAGGAAGTAGTCCTTACAAAGGGAGGAAGAGGAGGTTTAGGAAATGATCATTTCAAGACATCGACCAATCAAGCACCTCATTATTCACAGCCCGGTGAAGACGGAATTGAAGAGTGGATCATCTTAGAGCTGAAGTTATTGGCAGATGTTGGATTGGTAGGCTTCCCAAATGCAGGCAAGTCCACACTACTTTCTTCTATTTCAGCCGCTAGACCAGAGATTGGAGATTACCCCTTTACTACCCTAGTGCCAAATCTAGGTGTAGTTGCTTACCGTGGAGATCAATCCTTTGTGATGGCAGATATCCCTGGTATAATAGAGGGTGCGGCAGAAGGCAAAGGTTTAGGGATTCGTTTCCTTCGCCATATTGAGCGTAATTCGATTTTACTTTTTATGGTGCCAGCAGATGCAGCTGATATTGGTGAGCAATACAGGATTTTATTAGGAGAATTAGAGAAATATAATCCAGAACTGCTCGATAAACGGAGACTCCTTGCAATATCCAAAGCCGATATGCTGGATGAAGAACTTGTGAAGGAAATGACAAAGGAAGTACCCGAGGGGATTCCTCACGTTTTCATTTCTTCTGTCTCGCAGTTCAATCTTGACAGGCTCAAGGATCTAATCTGGCAGGCTATCCACGAAGGTTAAGGTGTCAGTTTGTCAGAGAAAACGCTATGGCAACAATATTGTTAACCTCATTATGCCCAACTATTGTCTATTTCAATTATGAATAATAAAGAACAAGTGGATCAAGAAATGAATCTCAAGGACGAGAACATCAATGAGGATACAGTTGAAAACACTTCATCTGAAGTGGATTTCGAAGGTGTGGAACCTCAAACTGAAACAGAAGAGAATAAACTGGAATACGAAGTAGCTGATCTAAAGGATAAATACCTCCGTCTTTACTCAGATTTTGAGAATTATAGAAAAAGAACTGCTAAGGAGCGTTTGGATCTTATTTCTACAGCTGCAGAAGAAGTCTTGAAGGATTTGATCCCTGTGGTCGATGATTTCGAGCGGGCTTTCAAAGCTAGTGAGAATGAAGTAGAAGGATCAAAAGTGAGAGAGGGTAACCTTCTTATTTTTCAGAAACTAGTAAAAATACTAGGTTCTAAAGGTTTAAAACCGATGGATGACCTTATCGGTAAGCCATTTGACCCAGAAACTCAAGAGGCAATAACGCAGATACCTGCATCAAGTGAAGATCTGAAAGGTAAAGTTGTAGACGTAATCGAAAAAGGTTATGTCTTAGGAGATAAAGTAGTACGCTACGCAAAAGTGGTGATAGGAGCATAATATTATGGCGAAAAGAGATTATTACGAAGTACTTGGAGTTACCAAATCCGCATCTGCAGATGAAATAAAAAAAGCTTACAGGAAACTGGCTATTCAATATCACCCAGATAAGAATCCAGACAATCCTGAAGCTGAAGATAAATTCAAGGAAGCAGCAGAGGCCTATGAGGTTCTAAGTACTCCAGAGAAAAAGCAACGTTACGATCAATTCGGTCATCAAGGTGTAGGCGGTGCAGGAGGTTTTGGCGGTGGCGGAATGAACATGGAGGATATCTTCTCTCAATTCGGCGATATTTTCGGCGGTGGAGGCGGAGGAGGATTCGGATCTTTCTTTGGCGGCGGAGGCGGTGGCCGACGTACCAAAAAAGGAACAAATCTACGCGTGAAGATGAAAATGACACTTGCCGAGATAGCCAATGGCGTAGAAAAGAAAATCAAAGTAAAGCGCCATTTAATAGCAGATGGAGTGACTTTTAAGTCATGTTCTACTTGTCATGGATCAGGACAAGTCAAGAAGGTAGTGAATACCATGCTTGGCCAAATGGTTTCAGCAAGTACGTGTGGGGTTTGTGGTGGAAGTGGTCAGATCGTTGACAAGAAACCTGCCGAGGCTGATGCTAGAGGTCTTATAGTAAAAGAGGAAGTAATTTCTATCAATATCCCAGGTGGTGTTGCTGAAGGCATGCAGCTTAGTATGTCTGGAAAAGGAAATGAGATTCCTGGTGGAATCGCTGGTGATCTACTTATTGTTATCGAGGAAATTGAGGACAAGGTCCTTCAGCGAGATGGAAATAATGTTATATATGATCTGTATGTTTCCTTTATGGACGCTGCTTTAGGAGCATCTGTGGAAGTGCCTACCATTGAAGGTAAGGTTAAGATCAAGATTGATCAGGGAACCCAAAGTGGTAAAATGCTACGCTTGAAAGGAAAAGGGATTAAGGATATAAACGGATACACTAAAGGTGACCAACTTATCATGGTAAATGTGTGGACACCTACTCATTTATCGAGAGAGGAAAAAGAGGTATTAGAAAGTCTTCGGGATTCAGATAATTTCAAGCCTGATCCAGGGAATAGCGAAAAAACATTCTTTGATAAGATGAAAGAGTTCTTTTAATATAAAAAAAGCCAGAAGCAATTCTGGCTTTTTTTATATTTTTAAAAAACCTTTTTAAAGTCGCCTCGTAACCTAACCGTATGCTTAGAAAATTGTGTCTGCTTTTTCTGATGATGATTGGATGGGTAGCTGTGAGTAAGGCGCAACTGGTCAAAGAGTTCAAAGTGACAGAAAAAGACGGTTTTGATATGGTTGCTCTTGAGTTCACAACTTATAAGAGTACTACTCAGCTTAGGAAAACAAAGTCAAGTGATCCTGTCTATATTCATGGACATCTTGACCATACGAATATCCTTCCAGTTTTTTCACAGAAAAAATCAAATAATATTCTTCAGACCTCCCTGATTCATAAGAATGTGGAGTCTGAAAATTTAGGGAAAAGTATCACCTCGAAACTATTTTCTGGGTCATCCGATGACTTTGATCATAGCTGGAATGTTGCCTTGAGTACAAATTTTCTTTACCATCTTGATTTTAATTTGGGAATGGGTAAAGCGAATTTTGATTTGGCAAATCTTACTATAAGTCAGCTTAAGGTGAAAAGTGCCAGTGCTGATGTGACTATCCATTACGGAAGTGAATCTCCCAACCAGGTTCAAATGGATACACTTTTGGTAACCTTGAACATGGGAACAGTGTCGGTAAATAATGCCAATTTCACCAATGCCAAAAGAATGATTTTCGAAGTGAATTATGGTAAAATTGATTTGAATTTTTCTGATGGTATGCCTAATCCCAGTCATGTTATTGCTGCGGTAGGTGCGGGGTCACTTCATTTACGTTTGCCTTCGGACTCTTTTCCCATTAAAATAAAAATGAGAACAACTGCGATGTGTAAAACAACCTTGCCGAAATATTTAAAATCTTTAGAAAAAGGGACTTACGTTACCAAGGGCTATAATGCTAACGACCCAAGATTAATGGAGTTGATCATTGATGTAGGAGTTGGTTCATTAACTGTAGAATAATCCCTACTTTTTGGAATATGCTGAAAATAGAAAAGCTTAATAAATCCTACGGAGCCAATAAAGCACTTACGGATGTGGATTTGAATGTGTCGGAAGGAGTGGTTTTTGGTCTACTAGGACCAAATGGTGCAGGAAAAACTACTTTAATAAGAATTATCAATCAGATTATTGATCGAGATAGTGGCGAAGTCTATATAGGCGGAGATATTTTGGCACCGAAGCATATTGAGTTGATAGGATACTTGCCAGAAGAGCGTGGGCTGTATAAGAAAATGAAAGTCTGGGATCAGATGTTTTATTTTGCCAGACTGAAAGGACTAACTCCACAGGAAGCCAAGATAAAGATTAAATACTGGCTAGAAAAGCTAGAAATGGGGACATGGAAGGATAAGAAGATTGAAGATCTCTCTAAAGGAATGGCTCAAAAAGTCCAGTTTATTTCCACCATAATTCACAATCCCCCGCTTTTGATCCTTGATGAACCATTTTCAGGCTTTGATCCGGTAAATGCTGAGATTATCAAAAATGAGATCTTGGAACTCAAAGCTAAAGGAACAACTGTGATCCTGAGTACTCATCGTATGGAATCTGTAGAATTACTATGCGATCAAGTAGCTATGATCAATCGATCGAAGAAGATTCTTGATGGTACTATTAAACAAGTGAAATCCATTTATAGACCAGAAGTTTATTCAATTGTATTGGATCAACTCACCAGACACCTCCCTACTGAGTGGATAGCCAGAGAAGATGAAGGGAGTTTTAGTTTTACACTCCCACTCAGTGGAAAAAATCCTAATGAACTTCTTAATGAATTAATGCAATACGGACAGGTAAACCGATTTCAGGAACTGATCCCCAGCATGGAAGAAATTTTTATTCACCAGGTAAAGTCAACAGAAAATGGATAAGATCTGGTTAGTGATTCAACGAGAGTACGTGGCTCGCGTCAAAAAGAAATCCTTTCTACTTGTCACCTTATTAACACCATTGATTTTTCCTGCTATCATGGGGGTTTTCGTGTGGATAGCTTTGGAGGAAGAGGATAATCAAGCACTGAGGATCATCGAGGTGGTAGATGATAATAAGCTATTTTTCCTAGAGAGTTCTGAGCAATATGCATTTTCGTTTTCGGATACAAGTCCTGAGGAAGCCAAAAAGCTCGTGCAGGAAGGGGATCGCTACGGTTTTTTACATATTCCAGAGTTTGACATAAAGGATCCTATAGGGATTTCATTTTATGGAGAAGAAAATCCAAGTATGAATTTGATCAGCTACTTGGAGAATAATCTGCGAAAGAAAATCGAAGAACAACGGCTTTTTGAAAGTGGCATTGATCCAAAAATCATCAATGATGTCCGTACAAAAGTAGCGATCAAGGCCATAACACTTGATGAAGAAGGAACAGAAACAGTTAGTGATGCCACGGTGAATTATGCAATTGGTTTCGTAGCGGGGATTTTGATTTACATGTTCATTTTCATCTACGGCAATCAGATTATGCAGGGTGTCATAGAAGAAAAGTCTAGTCGAATCGTTGAAATATTGGTTTCTTCGCTTAAGCCGTTTCAGCTGATGCTTGGCAAAATAATTGGTATCGCGGGAGTTGGACTCACGCAGCTTTTGATTTGGATAGTGTTAATTGGCACGCTGACTACTATAGTCACTGGATTTCTAGGTCTGCAAATGCCTCAGCAGCAGGCCATGGAATTGGCCAATCCGGAATTGGCGCAGGGTATGGCGCAAAATACAGAGATGGGGGAAATCCTTCAGGTAATCGCAGGCATCAATTATATTCAGATAGCACTCAGTTTTGTATTCTATTTTTTAGGTGGGTATTTACTCTATGGAGCCTTGTTTGCTGCGATAGGCTCTGCAGTAGATGCACCCTCAGACGCACAACAATTTATGTTACCGGTGACTATTCCGCTGATTGTAGCCTATATGGGCTTGTTTGTATTTGTTCTGAATGACCCAAATAGTACTACGTCATTTTGGCTATCGGTTGTTCCACTGACTTCTCCGATTGCCATGATGGGAAGGGTGAGTTATGGTGTTCCGATATGGGAACTGGCTCTGTCGATGGGGCTTTTGATCGTAGGTTTTCTGTTCACTACTTGGGTGGCAGGAAAAATCTATAGAATTGGTATTCTTATGCACGGAACCAAGCCAAGCTACAAAACACTCTGGAAATGGATAAAAACCAATAATTGATTTGAGTATAATTTTAATGCTTGTCCACAAACAGGAAGAATAAAAACAAAAAATCCGGGTTGTTAGTCCGGATTTTTTGTTTTAGAACGGGTATTGATTAGCGTAGATATGCAGAAAGCATCCAAACTACTTTTTCCTTTGCGGTAATGTAATCACTCATGAGAGATGATGTTCCCTCATCACCTGAAGCTCCAGCTGCTTCTAGCGTATCTCTTTCCAATTGTAATAAGGTACCTAAATTGCTTTTTACGGTTTCAACCATTTTGGTAGGATTATCGATCTCTTTAGCCTCCTTGATAGTAGCTGTCTCGATATATTCATGGTAGGAGGAAAGTGGCCTTGCTCCCAAAGTAAGGATTCGTTCAGCAATTTCATCTACCGCTAGATTTGCCGCATTATATAGCTCTTCAAATTTGGTATGAAGTTCAAAGAAATTTGATCCTGTAACATTCCAATGAAAATTTCTCAAATTCTGATAGTAAACCTGGTAATTAGCGAGTAGGTCATTAAGCTTTATTACTAAAACCTTACTTTCTTTGATTTCTAATCCGATGTCGTTCGTTTTCATATTTCTGTTGTTATATTTTCTCAGCTTGATTTAAAGTATAAATTTACTTTTAGGGTCGATGCCTTCCTAACTGATAAAATCTATCTTCAAGTCATACTATCTATGTGATTGGGAAGTTAGTAACGGTAGTAATTCAAGTTTGATTAATGAAAAAAAGATTTCAAGACCTTACCTCCTTAGATTTTTACACCAACAAGAAGCAAGTTAAATGGCTCGTGGTAGCGGCATCCTTATTTATCGGGGCGGGTTCTATTTGGTATACCAATAGCTTGGTGGAAGAGCTTCGTGAACGAGAAAGGAGGCAAATTGAATTGCTTTCCAGTGCACTGGAATATGCTGCCACTACGTTGGAAAACCTGACTTTTATCAATCAGGAGATTATTCAACAAAATTACTCCATTCCTATCATTATGGTGGATGATTCCGCCAATCCTATTGAATTCAGAAATATACCTTTCAAGAATAATTCAAGTGCGGAGGATTCCGTAGAAACACTGAAAACGGAACTTGCAGAAATGCGGGCTGAATACGAACCAATCTTACTTCCTGAGGCTGATATTCAGGTGTTTTATAGGAATTCTGAATTGCTAATTAATTTGAAATACTATCCCTATGTACAGCTGGGCATTATCATGATTTTTGGTACTTTGGCTTATGCTCTTTTTAATCAAAGTAAAATCGCCGAGCAAAATCGTGTTTGGGCTGGACTGACCAAAGAAACTGCTCATCAACTTGGAACTCCTATCGCCTCACTTATGGCTTGGATAGATTACTTGCGTAATTCTCCAGTTTGGGAGGAAAATAAGGAAATCATCACTGAAATGGACAAGGACGTGGTGAAATTGAGGATGGTGACGGAACGATTCAGCAGTATTGGGAGTAAGCCTGTAATCCAGCCTGAGAATGTATTTGAAGTGATAGAGGAGACAATCAACTACCTTCGACCGAGGATTTCAACGAAGGTGGATATGAATATTCATGCTGATTCGAAAGACTTGGAAGCCATGATGAATAAGCCACTTTTTGAATGGGTTATAGAAAACATTTGCAAAAATGCCGTTGATGCCATGCGCGGAAAAGGCCAGATCGACATTGAAATTCTTCAGGACAGTGACAAATTTGTGATTGTGGACATCACCGATACAGGCAAAGGAATGGAAAAAAGAATGTACAGAAGAGTTTTTAATCCTGGATTCTCAACTCGACAAAGAGGGTGGGGACTGGGACTTACACTGGCTAAGAGGATTGTGGAAGGCTATCATGGTGGAAGAATTTTCGTCAAGCATTCTGAAGTTGGCAAAGGAACCACTTTTCGGATTTTGATTCATGGAAGTCATGAAGGAGCCTCGC
Source organism: Algoriphagus aurantiacus (assembly GCF_035156405.1). NCBI lineage: Bacteria > Pseudomonadati > Bacteroidota > Cytophagia > Cytophagales > Cyclobacteriaceae > Algoriphagus > Algoriphagus aurantiacus. The sequence goes on from NZ_JAXRUT010000015.1 coordinate 82,380, forward strand.
AGTTTATTACCGAAGGAATATTGGAATACTGATGTTGGGATTTACGAAGTTTGATTTACGATTTTCGAGGTCAATTTGAACCTCATGTGACCAAAACATGGGTTGATTTTTTAATGCTGAATAGCCAATGCAGAAGTTTGACGGATGCATCATCTAGTATTTTCAATTCTTAATTTTTCAATTTTAAATTCTAAAATTCCCTTCACTCTTTTTTCCTTACCTTTGCACCCTTAATTTGATGTCTCCCATGAGTTTGAAAGAAGAAATCCAGAAGCGTAGAACCTTTGCCATTATTGCTCACCCTGATGCAGGAAAGACCACTTTGACTGAGAAGTTATTGCTTTTTGGTGGTGCAATTCAGACTGCCGGTGCGGTGAAATCGAATAAAATCGATACTGCCACAAAATCTGACTGGATGGCAATAGAGAAGCAAAGAGGTATCTCCGTGGCGACTTCTGTGATGGGATTCGAATACAAAGACATTAAGATCAATCTGCTTGATACACCTGGTCACCAGGATTTTGCTGAAGATACCTACCGTACATTGACGGCTGTAGATTCGGTAATAATGGTAATTGACTGTGTGAAAGGGGTGGAGATTCAGACGGAGAAACTTATGGAAGTTTGTCGTATGAGAAACACACCGGTGATCTGTTTTATCAATAAGCTCGATAGAGAAGGTCGGGATCCTTACGAATTGATTGAGGAAGTGGAGCAAAAGCTGAACATTCAGTGCCGACCGCTTTCTTGGCCTATTGGTATGGGAAAAAGCTTCAAGGGTGTTTACAATTTGTTTGATCATAAACTCAATCTTTTTACTCCTTCTCAGCGAAAGTTAAGTGACGTGCGCCAGTCATTTGAAGATGTAAATGACCCTGAACTGGAAGAGCTGATTGGGAAAAGTTATGCCGACCAACTTCGGGAAGATGTGGAGTTGATCGAGGGGGTTTATCCTGATTTTGATCCTACAGAGTATTTGGAAGGAAAAGTGGCTCCGGTTTTCTTTGGCTCAGCTGTGAATAACTTCGGTATCAATGAGATGCTGGATACATTCATCAAAATAGCCCCGGCACCAAAAAGCCGTAGAACTGAGGATCGTGAAGTGAAGCCTGACGAAAAGAAGTTCTCGGGTTTTGTATTTAAAATCCATGCGAATATGGATCCAAATCACCGGAACAGAATCGCTTTCTTGAGAATTTGCTCTGGGACTTTTGAGCGGAATAAGCCATACAATCATGTGCGAGGACCAAAGCCTTTGCGCTTTTCCAATGTGACACAGTTTATGGCGCAGGATAAGGAAATGATCGATGAGGCATTTCCTGGTGATATTGTAGGTCTTTATGATACTGGAAATCTAAAAATCGGTGATACGCTTACGGATGGGGAGGACATGCAGTTTGTAGGTATTCCAAGTTTCTCACCAGAGATATTCCGTGAAGTAGTGAATAAGGATGCGATGAAAACCAAGCAGCTTGAAAAAGGCTTGAAGCAACTTATGGAAGAAGGAGTCGCGCAGCTCTTCACCTTTGATATGGGATCTAGAAAAGTAGTCGGGACTGTCGGGCAACTTCAGTTTGAAGTAATCCAGTTCCGATTAAAGAATGAATACAACGCTACGGTGGAGTTTCATCCAATGAATCTTTATAAAGCCTGCTGGATCACGAGCAAGGATAAGAAGCAGTTAGATGAATTTGTCCGCTCAAAAAACCGCCACATCGCTCATGACAAGGATGGCAAACTGGTCTTTATGGCCGAGTCAAAAGCCTGGCTTCAGATGGTTATGGATAACTATCCTGAGATAGAGTTTCATTTTACTTCGGAGTATTAAGCAATACGTTTTCAAAGTAGGATAAGTGCCAGCATCACTAGGTTTATTCCTATTCTGAAAATGAAGGCAATGTTATTCTTTATTGGATTCTCAATTTCTTCCTTGTGCTTCACACTCTGAAAAAGGAAATAAGTTGAACAGATAATCGTCAAGGAGACGATGATGATCGATGGAATAATTAGAAATTCTAGCCTATTTATTCTCCTAATAAGGACACTCACAATAAAGGAAATCATTGTCGCCACACTTCCGATGGAATGGGCTTTTTGGATTTGAGATAGAATATTGACTTCCGTATTTTTCACAATGAATGTCTGAGGTTGTTTTTTGAAGAAAAGAAAGACGAGGGTCTTAGAATAAGTTTCACTTTATGATTTGGTACATCGGTCACCCGGCATCGGTCTTCGCGTTGTTTAAAAACACCTCTTCAAACTCAAATCTCTGCCCATTAAAAAGCCCTTTATCACTAAGCTTCAGGTCTGGGATTACCAGCAAAGCCATAAAACTGAGCGTCATAAATGGAGAATTTAGCGATGCTCCCATTTCCTTAGCTAGCTTATCAATGCTAGTGTAAGCAGCTGCCACTTCGTAGCCATCGGATGCTGACATAATCCCACCGACTGGAAGAGGAAGAATTTCTTCCTGATCTCCAGAAACTGCGGAAACACCTCCTTTGGCTTCAATAATGAGATTCACTGCTTTACATATAGATTCATCGTCTATGCCTACTGCAATAATATTATGTGAGTCATGTCCTACTGAGGAAGCGATGGCTCCGGTTTTAAGCCCAAAGTTCTTAATGAAGCCCACTGCTGGTGGAGCATCTTCGTAGCGGTTGACCACAGTGATTTTCAGGATGTCTTCAGGTGGATTTGATTCTGCCAAGTCATTCTTGACCAGTATCTCTCCACTGATTTCCGGAGTGATCAATTGACCATCCAAAGCTTCGATCACTCTTACCTTCGATCCATTGGCTTTGAGCTGAAAGTCTTCGGGCCTTTTCAGAGAAGTATGGAAATTGTTGATGATTTCGTTTTTGATAGAAGGGATCAATGTCTTGCCATTTTCTGCTACTTTTTCTCCATTGATATAGGTACTGATGACCTGGAAATCTTTTAAATCTTTCACCAAAATAAAATCTGAGGGGTCACCTTCCTTTAATTGCCCCACATTCATGGAGTAATGAGCTATGGGATTGAGACAGGCAGCTTGGAGAACATTGAAAACATCTTTGCCTTTTGCGACAGCCCGGGCAGCAAGCTCATTGATATGAGAAACCGCTAGATTATCCGGGTGCTTGTCGTCTGAGCAAAACATGATCATCTCAGGATATTCATCAATCAGATCGATCAACGCCTCAAAGTTTTTGGCAGCAGACCCTTCACGGATAGCGATTTTCATCCCAAGCTTTAATTTCCCCAATGCTTCTTCAGCTGTGAAGCATTCGTGATCGGTACTTGGACCTGCACTTACGTATTTCTCTGCAAGTTCTCCCTTAAGTCCAGGAGCATGTCCGTCGATGGGTTTACCGTATTTCTTTGAAATACGGATTTTCTCCATCACTACTTCATCCCGATTGACTGTTCCCGGCCAATTCATCATTTCTGCCAAGTAATGAATTTCGGGGCGCGACATCAGGTTTTCTATATCCGCCGCATTGATTTCTCCCCCAGCCGTCTCGAAAGGCGTTGCGGGTACGCAGGAAGGTGCACCGAAATAAAATTTGAAAGGCACCTGCCTTCCATTGGCTATCATGTATTCCACACCCTGCATTCCGCAGACATTGGCAATCTCATGCGGATCTGAGACAGTGGCCACCGTGCCATGCACCACGGCCAATCGGGCAAATTCGGAAGGGACTAGCATGGAGCTTTCCACATGCACGTGCGCATCGATAAATCCCGGCATCAAATAAGGCAAGGAAGAATCAGTTTCGATTTTTTTCAGTTTGGATATTTTGCCGTCTTGGGTAGTAAAAGCGACGGAGTAGATTTCACGGTTTGGGATATCGACGAATTGACCTTGGATATGCATAAAAATGTATGGAGATATTAATTGGAGAGGATCTGTATAAGAGATTCGCTTCTATGGGTTGGGGATTGGTTTAGATTAAAACTACTATATTTGCGCAGTAATAAAAAAACGAATCAAGCGGGTTTTTTGAATGAATAAAATCGTCATTGCCATCGATGGATATTCGGGATGTGGTAAGAGTTCTACGGCCAAAGCAGTTGCAAAGGATCTGGGATATACTTACATCGATTCCGGAGCAATGTATAGGGCGGCGACTCTGCACTTTTTGAATCACTTTCTCTCACCAACCAATCCACAGGACGTGGAAAAAGGACTGAAATCACTTGAGATTTCTTTTCATCTGAATCCAGATACGCATAAGCAAGAGACTTATCTGAATGGACTGAATGTGGAACATGAGATCCGTACCATGCGAATTTCCAATAAAGTGAGTGAAATAGCTACAGTGGCTGCTATTAGGAAAGAGTTGGTAGCGCAGCAGCAACGTCTTGGAAAGAAAAAAGGAGTTGTCATGGATGGTCGTGATATCGGGTCAGTGGTTTTTCCTGATGCGGATCTGAAAGTATTTATGACTGCGGATTTGGATACTCGAGCTGTAAGACGGCAAGAGGAGCTGTTGGAAAAAGGTGAGCTAGTTGATCTTGAAGATATAAAAACCAATCTTTCAGAGCGAGATCGAGTGGATTCTTCGCGTGCAGAAAGTCCTTTGAAGAAAATGCCAGATGCTATGGAGGTAGACACGAGTAATAGTACCTTTGCGGAACAAGTGGGAAAGATTGTCCATGTGGCAAGACAAATCATTAATAAACAAGAGAGCTATGCAGGTAAGCATTGATAAAAACTCTGGTTATTGCTTCGGAGTTGAATTTGCCATAAAGATGGCGGAGGATGAGATGGAGCAAAGTGATCAGCTGTATTGCCTAGGCGATATCGTGCACAATGACATGGAGGTTTCCCGGCTCAGTGCAAAGGGTTTGGTAGTGATAGATCGCGAGCAACTTTCAGAATTGCATGATTGTAAGGTATTGATTCGAGCTCACGGAGAACCTCCAGAGACCTATAGAACAGCAATAGAAAATAACATAGAGTTGATTGATGCCTCCTGCCCCGTAGTGCTGAAGCTTCAGCATCGTGTAAAAAGCGCTTTTGATAAGATGGAGCGTGAAGAAGGACAGATTGTAATCTATGGCAAAAAAGGCCATGCGGAGGTGATAGGATTAACAGGTCAAACGCTGGAAAAAGCTATCGTAGTGATGGAGGATTCTGATTTGGATAAAATTGATTTCTCTAGACCGGTGACTCTTTTCAGCCAAACGACTAAAAGCACTAAGGGGTTTTACGAAATTTCTCAAAAAATAGAGGAGAGAATTCAGGCAGCGAAACAAGAAGTGAATCGGGAGAGTTTCAATGCCAATGATTCAATCTGTCGCCAGGTCTCTAATCGTGAACCTCAATTATTACGGTTTTCTCAGGAGAATGATGTGATTTTATTTGTGTCAGGCAAAAAAAGCTCCAATGGAAAAGCGCTTTATCAAGTTTGCCTCGGGCAAAATGAAAGAAGCTACTTCATAGAAAATGAGACAGAAATAAATCCAGACTGGTTTCATAAAGATGAAAAAGTAGGGATTTGCGGAGCGACTTCCACACCAATGTGGCTGATGGAGCAAGTGAAATCTTATGTGGAATCACTCGAAGAAGGAGTGCTTTCAGTTTAAAATAGAGTTATTTAAAAATTCAGGGAGCCATTCTTCCAAAAGTTCAAACATTAAAGTTCATATACCCTCAAATTAAAAAGGTTATTTATTAGATTTGGGGCGTTTTTCAAAAGCTCATAGTTCAAAAACAGATATGTCTAAAATAGTGAAGCTTAAGAAAGGTTTTGACATCAATATGGTGGGAAAGGCTAAGCAAGAGCTTGCTGATTTCGCCCCGGCTCAAACCTTCGCAATTAAGCCGACAGACTTTATAGGGCTTCAGCGTCCTAAAGTACTTGTCAATGAAGGAGATACCGTAAAGGCAGGTACTCCAATCCTGATCGACAAAGCATTGGATCAAGTAGTTTATGCGGCACCTGTTTCCGGCAAAGTTGTCGAAGTGAAAAGAGGGGATCGTCGCAAATTACTTGAAATCAGTATTTTGGCGGATTCTACCATCACTTACGAGCAGTTTGGTCAAGTTGATATTGCTTCGCTTGATAGAGATGCTTTGGCAGCTAAATTGGCAGCAAGTGGCATTTGGCCGAATATCATCCAAAGACCTTTCGGTATAGTAGCAAATCCTGCGGATACTCCTAAAAGTATTTTTATCTCTGCTTTTGATACTCATCCTCTAGCTCCTGATTATGCTTTCGCATTAAATGGGCAAGAGAGATATCTTCAGGCGGGTATTGAGGCTTTGGCGAAACTGACGAGTGGCAAAGTTCATTTGAACGTAGATGGTTCTAAGGCTGTTCCGGCTGTTTTCTCAAATTTGAAAGGCGCACAAGTGAACAAGTTCTCTGGGCCACACCCTGCCGGTAACGTTGGAGTACAGATTCACCATCTTGATCCGATCAACAAAGGAGAAATTGCCTGGACTGTCTCTCCTTATGGAGTTGCTCAGATCGGTAAGTATATTCTAGAAGGCATTTATGATGCTTCCAAAGTGATTGCGGTGACTGGATCAGAGCTGACTAAAGCTGCTTATGTGAAGACTTACAGCGGAGCTTGCGTTTCTACTTTTGTGAAGGGAAATCTTAATTCAGGTCACGTCAGAGTAGTGTCTGGAAATGTACTTACTGGAGAAAAGATTTCTTTGGAAGGTTTTATAGGTTTTTATCATAACCAGATCACAGTGATTCCTGAAGGGGATTACTATGAATTTATGGGTTGGGCGAAACCTACCACCAGATTGAGTTACCACAGAGCATTAGGCTTGCTTTCTTTCCTTACGCCAAATAAAGAGTTCGTTTTGGATTCTAATGGTAGAGGAGAAGAAAGAGCTTTTGTACAAACTGGTGTTTTTGAATCTGTGACTCCGATGGATATTCTTCCCGTTTATCTTTTGAAAGCTATCATGGCTGAGGATTTTGACGAGATAGAAGAATTGGGGATCTATGAGATCGTGGAAGAGGATTTGGCCCTTTGCGAGTTTGTGGATGTGTCTAAGCATCCTGTGCAGGAGTTGGTGAGAAAAGGAATTGAATTAATCCAATACAGTTAATCCATATGAAGTTTCTAAGAGATTTATTGGACAAGCAGAAACCACTTTTCGAAAAAGGTGGAAAGCTTGAAAGTCTATATTACGCGTTTGAGGCAGGGGAGACATTTATGTTTAGCCCCAAGCATACTACAGGTATCAAAGGAGCACAAGTAAAAGATGCTATTGACCTGAAGCGAATGATGATCACAGTGGTAATCGCTATGATTCCATGTTTGCTATTTGGTATATATAACACAGGTCACCAGCATTTCTTGGCCACAGGTGAAACGGCAGGTCTTTGGGAAGACTTCGGTGACAAAACCTGGATTGGCGTCAAGTTGGTATTGCCTATCATAATCGTAGCATATGCTGCTGGGGGGATTGTAGAAGCTATTTTTGCAGTTATCCGAAAGCACCCAATCAACGAAGGATTCTTGGTGACGGGGATGCTTATTCCATTAGTTGTACCTGCTACTACTCCACTATGGCAAGTTGCTTTGGCTACAGTATTTGCTGTAGTAATCGCCAAGGAGGTTTTTGGAGGTACAGGGATGAACATTCTAAATGTTGCCATGACGGCAAGAGCGTTTTTATATTTTGCTTATCCAGCGCAGATTTCCGGTGATCAGGTATGGACTTATCTGGGAGACAAAGCTGCGGTAGATGGCTTCTCAGGAGCCACTGCCCTTTCCGTTGTATACAATGCGGGAGTAGATGGAACGCAATCCGCTGTAGAGGCATTAGCTAGTCACAACAGCGTGCTCGGCTCGGGTTTATATGAATTTGCTAATCTTTTCATGGGATGGATCCCGGGATCTATTGGAGAAACATCTACTTTGATGGCACTTGTAGGCGCATTGATATTGATTGGTACAGGTGTAGCAAGCTGGAAAATTATAGTTTCTGGATTTGCAGGTGCTTATATCATGGGATTAGTGATGAACCTTTTAGCGGTAAATGAATACATGGCATTGCCACCTCAGTATCACTGGGTGATGGGAGGTCTGGCATTCGGGATTGTCTTTATGGCAACCGATCCTGTGTCTGCTTCTCAAACTGAAACAGGGAAATGGATTTACGGTCTTTTGATCGGGATGTTAACAGTGATCATTCGGGTAACTAATCCAGCTTATCCTGAGGGAATTATGCTTGCAGTTCTGTTTATGAACGTGTTCGCTCCATTGATCGATTATTATGTAGTTAAGGCAAACAAAACAAGGAGGTTACAACGTGCAACAGTCTAATACTTATATTATTACGTTCTCCGTCATCTTGACGGTAGTTTTGGGGTTACTTCTTTCAGGTACTTCGCAGTTGCTAGGTCCTATGCAGAAAGAGGCAATTGCCTTGGACAACAAAAAGCAAATATTAGGAGCTGTGATCTCTAGCGAAGAGATTGCTGCAATGACTCCTGAGGAAGTTAATGAGTACTATAACAGCAGAATTGCTTCTGTGGTAGTAGATATTAATGGCAAGGAAGTAACTGAGCAGGGTGGTGTAGCAGTTACTGCAGAGACGGTTGATATCGCCAAGAATTACAAAAAGCCAGCTGAGGATCGCTTGTACCCAGTTTACATTTATCATGGAGAAGGAAATCTTGATGACGTGGTCAATTACGTATTGCCACTTTATGGAGCTGGTCTTTGGGATGCCATCTGGGGGTACATCGCTTTAGATACAGATATGAATACTGTAGGTGGTATTACTTTGGCACACGCAGGAGAAACTCCTGGCCTGGGAGCGAGAATTACTGAACCGGGTGTTCAGGCAAGATATGAGGGAAAAACAATTTTTGACGAATCTGGTGAGCTAGTCGCTGTGGAGATGCAAAAAGGTGAGGGCAGGGATTACTCAGATAATCCACATGAAGTGGATGGATTGTCAGGAGCTACTATTACTGCCAAAGGAGTGAATAATATGCTTCAGAACTATCTAGGATATTACAAGGCATACATTGAAAATAAAAAGTCATCTACCGCTGTAGCTGTACTTTAATCGAACTATCAACTCAAGAATTCTATAAACATGAGTGCTGAAACTGTAGAAAAAGCGATTGCGAAGAAGCCCGCTGAGGCTTTACTCTCGAAACGCCGAAAAAAATTAGTCTCTGACCCCTTGGTGGATGAAAACCCAATTACCATTCAGGTACTTGGTATTTGTTCGGCATTAGCGGTTACCACCCAGATGAAGCCAACCTTAGTAATGGCTATCTCAGTTATTTTCGTGGTAGTAATGTCTAACCTGGTCATCTCTTTGATGAGAAATACCATCCCTAGCCGTGTCAGAATTATTGTACAGCTTGCCGTTGTTGCCACCTTGGTGACGTTGGTAAGTGAAGTTCTCAAAGCATTTGCTTACGATATGTACAAAGAACTTTCTGTATTTGTTGGATTGATAATTACCAACTGTATCGTAATGGGTAGGCTTGAAGCATTTGCTTTAGGAAATAAACCTTACGATTCAATATTGGATGGTTTTGGATCTGCTTTGGGTTATTCTTGGATTATCCTTACTGTGGCCTTCTTTAGAGAATTGCTTGGTTCCGGTGCTATCTTTGGACTTCCAATTTACGCCTCTATCTCTAGCATATTCGGTCCAGATTTCAATTTGGCTACTAATGGCTTAATGGTATCTCCTGTGGGTGCATTTATCATCCTTGGATTGATCATTTGGGTACAGCGTACCAAAACAGGCTATGTCGAACACTAAAACCAACTGAAGAAATGGATTTATTTAACTTAGGTATTCGGTCGATCTTTATCGACAATATGGTTTTCGCTTACTTCCTTGGAATGTGTTCTTTTCTGGCCGTATCCAAAAAGGTAAGTACAGCAATTGGTCTTGGTGCAGCAGTAATTTTCGTATTGACTGTGACAGTTCCAGTTAACTGGTTATTGAATGAGTTTGTATTGAAAGAAGGAGCCTTGTCTTGGGTCAATGGAAGTTTGGCCACAATTGATCTTTCATTCTTGAGATTCATCATGTTTATTGCCATTATCGCGGCGATGGTTCAGCTTGTGGAGATGGTAGTAGAGAAATTTGCTCCTGCGCTTTATGGTGCATTGGGTATCTTCCTTCCATTGATCGCAGTGAACTGTGCTATTCTTGGTGGGTCACTTTTCATGGCTCAGAGAGATTATACTTTAGCTGAATCTACCGTTTACGGCTTTGGATCAGGCACAGGATTCTTTCTAGCAATTGTAGCCTTGGCTGCTATTCGTGAGAAGTTGAAATATTCACATGTTCCTAATGGATTGAAAGGTTTAGGTATTACCATGCTTTTGACCGGTTTGATGGGCATGGCATTTATGTCCTTTATGGGAATTGATTTGTAACGACATTCAGTTTAAGAATAATCGAAAGCTCTGGGATAGTATCTCAGAGCTTTTGTTTTTAGTGGTAATTGATTTTTATCAATTAGCTTGTAACTTTTGACTTTCAACTTACAATTCAATTAACCCTGACTCTTATGAAAACCTTATTAACATGCTGCTGCTTTCTCGCACTTACATTTTCAGTTTCTGCGCAAAGTGGGGATTGGATCGAGCTTTTCAATGGCAAAAACCTTGATGGCTGGAAGATTTCAGAAAACTCTCAATCTTTTCAAGTCGAAGATGGTGTAATCAAAGTGGCTGGTCCACGTGGGCATGCCTTCTACATGGGAGACGTAGCAAATCATGACTTCCACAATTTCGAAGTGATAGCTGAAGTGAAAACCATGCCTGGTGCAAATTCAGGTATTTTTATTCATACCGAATACCAAGAAGATGGCTGGCCAAATGTAGGCTATGAAATCCAGGTTAATCAAAGCCATTCTGATTGGAGAAAGACAGGTAGTGTATATTCTTTCCAAGACGTAAAAGATGTCTATGTGGAGGACGGCGAATGGTACACTGAGCATATAATCGTAGAAGATGATGTAGTCACTGTGAAAATCAATGGTGAAACGGTCAATGTGTATGACCAATCTAAAGACGAGAATCGCAAAGGTGATCTAGGCACCAAAAAAGTTGATCACGGTACCATCGCTCTGCAGGCTCATGATCCTAAGTCAGTTATATATTACAAAAGCGTGAAAGTTAAAATTCTTCCGGATTAATTCAGATAGAAAGTATTTAGAAGCACAATCCTGATTATTATTGAGTAATAATCAGGATTTTCATTTTACAACCATGGCATTTACTTACAAACGTATCATCTCCTATTTTCTTAGAGGACTGTTGTTCATCACTCCCGTTGCAGTAACACTTTACATCATTTTCCAAACGATCCTTTTTCTGGATAATTTGATTCCGGTTCCATTGCCGGGAATCGGAATTTTGATGGTTTTGGCTTTGATCACTTTTGTAGGCTATCTCGCAAGTCTTTTCTTTGCCAAACCTATTTTTGAATGGTTTGAGCGTGGGTTAATTAAGATTCCATTAGTAAATCTAATCTACACCAGTATCAAAGATCTGATGGGAGCTTTTGTGGGTGATAAAAAGAAATTTTCCTCACCAGTCAAAGTACAGCTTAGCGATACATTTATACGTTTGGGTTTCATTACTCAGGAAGATATGTCTATTGTGGGCGAACCAGATATGGTAGCCGTTTATTTCCCGCATAGCTACAATGTCTCTGGAAATGTCTTCCTAGTCCCCAAAGATAAAGTAACTCCTCTACTAGATGTGAAAAGCTCTGATGTGATGAAATTTATGGTGTCTGGAGGAGTTTCCCCTTTGGTTTAAGGCTTGTGATACCTCACAAAAGCAATCCATTCACCATCCGACGACCAGCTATGCACGTTGATTGTACCTTGCCCACCATAAAAGATATCAGTTAAATCTTTGATTTCTTTGGTCTCCACATTAAGCAGGCGAAGTTTGACATCCTTTCCAAAAGGATGGGATCCTTTTTGATCTTCCAGATAGGAAATAATAACTGCTGATTTATTGTCAGGAGAGGGGTGCGGAAACCAATTGTCGAAGGAATCATCGGTGAGTTGTTCAGTACCAGCACCATCGGGCTTCATTCTGTAGGCTTGCATTCTTCCTGTGCGATTCGAGTTGAAATAGATCCACTTTCCATCATAGGAAAATTCTGGGCCATCATCAAGTCCTTCAGCATCGGTAAGCCTCTTCTCCGCACCTCCTGCTGTAGGAATGGCATAGATATCCCATGCACCATCTCGCTCAGCGGTGTAAACTAATGTTTTTCCATCTGGACTGATTCCATGCCAATAACTTGGATGATCTGGAGTGATTAATTTTGGCTCTCCTCCTGCCATAGGCACTGTATAAATGCGGGAACTAGTACCCTCGTCACTTTTGCTGATGACCAGCAGTTTGCCGTCAAAGCTTAGCCCGTGATCATTGTTTGCTCTTGAGATCTTATCCGGCTGGATTTGTCCCAATTTATTCCCGTCCAAATCTACTTTCTCAAGAAATCCTCCTGAATTAATGAGCAAGAATTCTCCGTCCCTGGACCAATTGGGAGCTTCGAAATGTCTATTTTCTTTTAAAATTGTTTTTTGTTCTCCTGAGTTGACGTTGAGAATAACTAACTCACTGGAAGTTCCCTCGGGTACTTGTTGAGCGATTGCCAAAGTGGAAAGAAATAGAAAGAGAATTGAGAAAAGAACTTTAGTGTTAGGCATAATGGGTTTATGTTGCTTAAGTTCTTAAGATAAGTAACTGCGAGCAAACTTATTGCATCACTTCCACAACCTGCTCTTTTCTTTCTATAAAGCACCCTATTTCCCAAATGATTTGGTTTTGCAGCTTCATAGAGTCTTCAAACCAAGCTTTATTTTCGGGATCTACAGCAAGCATCAGACCTCCGCTAGTTTGGGGGTCGCAAAATTTCACTAACTCCATCCCTACCACGCCTTTGGTTTTGGCGCTGTAAGCATTCCAATTCCGGTAAGTATTGTCAGGGAAAATAAACTGATTGATGTATTCCTGTACTCCTTGGATCATTGGAAGTTTATATAAATCAATCTCTGCAGAAAGTCCTGCTCCTTCGCACATTTCTATCAGATGTCCTAATAGTCCGAAGCCAGTGACATCAGTCATGGCGTGCACTTCCTCATGATTCCCCAGAATTTCTCCGACAGAATTCAATCTGCAAGCAGTATCAAGTAAGCTGAGGTAATCCTTATCAGAGATCTTTTGTCTCTTTAATGCAGTCGCTAATACACCTATACCAAGGGGTTTGGTTAAGTAAATGATATCCCCGGCCTTTGCTCCATTATTGGTTTTGATTTTATGAGGATGAATAACTCCATTGACTGAAAGCCCGAAAATCGGGTCTTTTGCAGCGATGGAATGTCCACCAGCCAATTCGATTTTGGCAGCTTTGCAAATAGTCTTTGCGCCTTCCATGACTTTAGCGGCAAGCGCAGGCGCCAGCTTTTCCACTGGCCAGCTTAGAATGGCATTTGCAAAAATAGGTTTGCCACCCATGGCATATACATCCGAAAGAGCATTTGCAGCAGCGATCCTCCCAAAGTCAAATGGATCATCTACGATAGGAGTGAAAAAATCAACGGTATTGATTACGGCTAAATCCTCAGAAACCTGATAGACTGCCGCGTCATCTTTATGAGAATTCCCTACCAAAAGATTGGCGTCATGCTGAGAGAAAGGCCCACTTTCTGATAAAATCTGGTCCAGAATCGCTGGAGCAATTTTGCATCCACAGCCGGAGCCTTCACTCCATTCAGTCAATCTTGTTGGCGAGTTTTCCATTAAATTGGGATTTAGCTTCGAGTAGTTTTTTGATGGATGTTTCCGGATCCTTGCCAGAAAGATCTAGTTGAATTGTATTGCCTTGGGCATGCTTATCCAAGTCAAACGTATAGGCTTTATCGTAATAGATGAGCATGTTTGTGATCCATTCGGCATGATTTCCGTCTACGATTGCTTCTATCGCCTGTGAGGTGCGTAATCCACCAAGACGCTTTTTCAGACGTAAAACTGCCTGGATTAATTCATCTACAGGCAAAACGGCATATTCTTCAGCTATCAAGTCTATCCGTTCTTGGTCAGTTTTTAGAATATCAACCAGGGGTGCGTCCAGCATTTGATGATAAAATCGATCTGGAAGAATTAATCTGCCGATTTTTCTACTTTCATTTTCTACCCAGATTGATTTGCTTGGATCTTGCTTTCGTAAAGCTTCTGCAAATAGATTTTCAAATTGTTCCACAGTGGGTTGAGCTGGTTGTCCGATTGACCCAAAAGAAGATCCTTTATGATTTGCGAGTCCTTCCAAATCGACAACCTGTTCGCCTGTTTCCTTAAGTTTTTGCAGCAATCTAGTTTTGCCGGTTCCTGTTTTTCCTCCCAAAGTAATAAGGTTCCAGTCCTTTCTGACCAAGTCAAAACTATAAGTTCTATATATCTTATAACCTCCTTTCAGACGAAATACCTCAAATCCAACCATGGATAGAAGCCATGATAGAATCTGACTTCGCATTCCACCACGCCAGCAATAGATAATTATTTTTTTTTCGGGAAATTGCTTGAGCGTCTCTTTGAGAATCAAATGAAAGCGAGGTCCTACAAGTTCAAAACCCTTGATAGTGGCTTCCTGAGATCCCTTTTCCTTATAAAGCGTGCCAACTACAATTCGTTCTGAATTAGTAAGGATAGGGATGTTGACAGCACCCGGTATATGACTTTGGGCAAATTCTCCTTCACTTCTCGCATCGATCAAAGGATATTGATCTCGCAAACCCCAAAAATCATCTAAGGAAATTAATTGCTCTGCCATAAAGTATGAAGATAAAAAAAGCCGCAAGGAATTCCTTGCGGCTATGAATGTAATATAGTCAACTAATTAAAGCTGAGCATCTAGTTTTTGAGATAATATAGATTTTGGAACTGCTCCAACTTGCTTATCAACGATTTCTCCTCCTTTGAAGAAAAGTAGTGTAGGGATAGATCTGATGCCGAAAGCCTGTGCTACGCCTGGATTTGCGTCCACATCCACTTTACCGACTACGGCTTTTCCGTCATATTCGCCAGCCAATTCTTCGACTACGGGGCCGATCATTTTACACGGGCCACACCATTCTGCCCAGAAATCCACTAGGATTGGTTGTTCTGATTTGATGATTTCTTCAAAGTTTGCATCGGTAATTTCTATTGCTTTTGCCATTGTATGTTTGGTTTTTAATTTCTTAGATTTCAAATATATGTGCAAAAGCCATTAGCGTATTAATAAGTTCCGGGGGATTTGATTTTTTTGTCTATAGGGGATTGAGGAAAGTTATCAGGTACTTGCGAATTAATAGTATTCGTATTCTTTTCTCTCTATAGGTGTTGTTCCAAAATATAGGTCATTTGTAATTTCCTCTATGAGTTTTCCTTCGGAATTATAGTAGTATTCAAATGCAGGTCTGTATTCAGCACTTATAATCCTGAGGGACTTAGCCACTAACAAACCTATGTCATTGTAATTATATTTATAATGATAAAAAGGTCCAGTCATCCCAGTCTGAGAATAATATTCTCCCACAATGATTTCTGAATTTTCGGACTCGTATAAATACTCATTCAAATCGAAGTTAGAATCAGTTCCTCTCTTATAAGAGGAAAGCCTACCCAAGTCGTCGAATGTGTAACTGGAATACTGTTTATAGCCTCCTTCAATCCCACTCATTACAATAATTTTTTTACCATCATTTTCATAAAAACGCTGAAAATTATGGGAAAAACTAAAGCCCGATGGAGTTGGAAAGAAAACGCTAGTCTTATCAAGCATTCCATTAGCTAAATAAATGTTTAAATCAATTTTGGTAGTATCTCCATTTTGTATTCGTACTGTGAAAAGCTCTCGCTCTTTCGAGTCATAATAATAGTCCGTCCTAGATTGGAGGGTCTCTGGACCATAATAAAAATATTCGCTCTTGAGTTTTCCTACAGGAGTTACAAGTGGTCCTGCTAATACTTGATGTAGTTTTAATAAGTTTTCATCGAGTGTTTCGGGTATAATTGGATCTTCTGGATTAGTACAAGAAATTAGAAATCCAACTGCGAGTATATTCAATAAAGTTTTCATACATCATAAGTTTATTCCGTGAAACTAGTTGAATGTAAGGGGAATACTTTAAAAACTAATTAACAGGGAGGCTGTTTTTTTTATTTCTATAGTCTTCTTAATTCATTAAACAACCCGATAAACCACCTCAGGAATTTCCTTCAGTTCTTTGATCATTTCTGCACTTGGATCAATGGAGAATCTCTTTGAGAAAAGCTCCAATGCAATATTTTCTTTGCGATCCACTACATCAAAATATAGCTTAGCATCTCCCTTATATTTTTCTGTGATTGCCTGTAGCTTCTCCATCAGATCAAGTGTTAAATCATCCAAGTCAATATTAACCCGAAGACCTTTTACCATTTTGCCACGAATCTCGTCTAGAAGCGTGATGTTGCCGATTTTAAATTCCAGTTCATTTTCTGCCCAACGCTTGCCTGCCACTGTGCCAGTGATAAACAAAAACCATCCTGGCATAAAGTATTCTTTGAACCTCACATAATCATCTCCAAACAGAAAGAAGGTAAAGGCTCCCTGATAATCTTCCAAAGTCAGTGTGCCAAATGGCTTCCCATTTTTTGTTGTTCTATGAGCGAAAGTAGATACCGAGCCTGCCAGTTTGATGTCAGTTTTATTTCTCAAACTTTCCAAATCATTTAGGTCAGGCAAGGACGCATTCGTGAACGATTCAATTTCCAACCTAAACTGATCGAGTGGATGACCGGAAATGTAAAGTCCGACCACCTCTTTTTCTATATTCAGTTGCTGTAGTTGAGTGAAAGGCTCCATAGGCGCAATGGTTGGAAGCGGTACTTCCATGTTTCCTGCACCTCCTCCAAAAAGACTCACCTGATTACTTTCTTCCTCTTGCTGTACTTTCTGGGCATACTTGGTGGCCTTCTCGATCAAATTCAAATCCCCGTCCGCAGATTCTAAATATTGCCTTCTGTGATGTTGAGGGAAGCAATCAAATCCGCCTGCCATCGCAAGAGCTTCCATAGTTTTCTTATTCAGGGCTTTGGAACTTACGCGCTTCGCAAAGTCAAAAATGTTTTTATATGGCCCGTTTTTCTCCCGTTCTTCGATGATTGCATTGACTGCTGCTGAGCCGGCACCTTTAATTGCTGCCATTCCAAACCGGATTTCCCCAGCTGCATTTACTGTAAATCCATTTTTGGATTCATTCACATCAGGCCCCAATACTGGAATTCCTGCCCGCTTACATTCTTCCATGAAAAATGTCACCTGAGTGATGTCATTCATGTTGTTACTGAGTACCGACGCAAGGTATTCAGCAGGGTAATGCGCCTTCAAATAGGCCGTCTGATAAGCAATCCACGCATAGCATGTTGAGTGGGATTTGTTAAATGCGTAAGATGCAAATGCCTCCCAGTCAGTCCAGATCTTAGCCAATTTCTTGGCATCATGCCCTTTGGCCGAAGCTTGCTCCACGAACTTTGGCTTCATTTTATCCAATACATCCTTCTGCTTTTTACCCATTGCCTTACGCAATACATCCGCCTCACCTTTGGTGAATCCGGCGAGTTTTTGGGACAAAAGCATCACTTGCTCTTGGTAAACTGTAATTCCGTAAGTTTCCTCCAGGTATTCCTTCATGTCCTCCAGATCGTACTCGATCGGCTCGGTCCCATGCTTTCGCTTAATGAAGGAAGGAATATAGGCCAAAGGTCCTGGACGGTACAAAGCGTTCATTGCAATCAAATCCGCAAAAACCGTAGGCTTCAGTTCGCGCATGTATTTCTGCATCCCGGCAGATTCATATTGGAAGATACCGACTGTCTCACCTCGCTGGAAAAGCTCGTAGGTCTTCGCATCATCAATTGGGAAATGATCAGCATCTAGCTCAATGCCATGCCTTTCCTTCACAATTCTGATTGCGGTTTTTATGAGAGTCAGCGTTTTTAGACCCAAAAAGTCCATCTTAAGCAAACCTGCTGATTCTACCACAGAGTTGTCAAACTGCGTACAAACCATGTCTGAATCCTTGGCCAACGCTACCGGGACAAAATTGGTGATGTCAGATGGAGTGATGATCACACCGCAGGCGTGGATACCAAGGTTTCGCACAGATCCCTCCAGCATCGTGGCCTGATTGATCGTTTTTGCAGATTCATCCTGGCCTTTTGAAATCCGGATCAATTCATCAGCTTTCGCAATCATTTCGCCCTGACCTTTCAGTTTGTCCGAAAGTGCAGCTCTATTTCCGGCCAAGCCAAAAAGCGCTTTCAATTTGATGTCGGGCACCAAATTGGCCAATCTCCCTGCTTCTGCAAGTGGAAGATTCAATACCCTTGCTGTATCTCTAATGGCTGATTTTGCAGCCATCGTACCATAAGTAATGATCTGGGCTACCTGATTAGAACCGTACTTCTTGATTACATAGTCAATTACACTTTGACGGCCTTCATCGTCAAAGTCAATATCGATATCGGGTAGTGAAATTCTATCCGGGTTAAGGAATCTCTCAAAAAGGAGATTGTATTCGATTGGGTCAATATTGGTGATGCCCGTGCAGTAGGCAACTGCAGATCCTGCTGCGGATCCACGTCCAGGACCGACCGAAACTCCCATTTTTCTTGCTTCCACAATGAAATCCTGTACGATTAAGAAGTAACCTGGATATCCTGTATTTTGAATAGTGGCGAGCTCAAAATCTAAACGTTCTTCGATTTCTGGAGTTATTTCCTTGTATCGCTTTTTTGCGCCATCGTAAGTCAAGTGTCTTAAGAAGGCATTTTCCCCACGTTTACCTCCATCTACTTCATCTTCTGTATGCTTAAATTCTTCGGGTATTTCAAATGCGGGAAGGAGCACTTCGCGGGCAAGTTTATACGTCTCGATTTTCTCAGTGATCTCATTGGTACACTCGATAGCTTCCGGCAAATCCGCGAAGAGTTTTTTCATCTCATCGGGAGTCTTGATGTAAAACTCATCATTTGGGAAGCCGTAGCGGAACTCACGGCCTCGCTTTCCAATGTACTTTTTCGGCTTGTCGTAAAGCTCGCCATCTTTCACACAAAGCAGTACATCATGGGCTTTTGCATCTGATTTCTCATTGTAATAGGAGTTGTTTGCCGCGAAATATTTTACATCATATTTCCTAGCAAATTCCAACAGCACTTCATTTACTTTCTCCTCCTCCGGAACCCCGTGTCGGTTTAGCTCTACATAGAAATCCTCACCGAACTGCTCCTTCCACCATACAAAAGCTTCCTCTGCTTGAGTCTCACCCACATTCAAAATTAAAAAGGGTATCTCTCCCCAAAGTCCGCCAGTCGTAGCGATTAGGTCTCCTTTGTATTGAACCAAGACCTCCTTATCAATTCTAGGTAAATAATAAAATCCTTCGATATTGGCATAGGAAGCCAATTTTGCCAAGTTGTGATATCCGGCTTTATTTTTTGCTAATAAGACAGTTTGGAAGCCGTCGTCTTTGTTGGATTTGTTTCTTCTATCTCTACATAAATTAAATTCACATCCCAAAATAGGCTTGATGTCCTTTCCTATTGCTTCTTTCACAAAGTGGAAAGCTCCCATCATATTACCATGATCAGTCATCGCAATAGCAGGCATTCCAAGCTCTTTTGCCCGAGCCACCATCGCAGGGATCTCACAAGTAGCCTGAAGTACCGAATATTGACTGTGCACATGCAGGTGCGTAAAAGGAATGTCAGTAAGATCAGAGATATCAGCTTTTCCAGCTTGTTTCAGTACATCCTTTGCGGCAGCTTTTTGAGTGTCTTTTGCTTGCGAAAAGTTGGCTTCCTCTAACTTTGGCGCTTCATAGATTACTTCCGGAATTGTAATTCCGGCCTCAGGAGCTTGTACTCCTTGGGTGATCAATCCAAAGAAACAGCGGGCTGTAGCGTCTACATCATAAGCTGCATCATGCGCATCACCAAATCCTTTCCCAAAAAGTTTATTGTGTAACTCTGTAAGTGTTGGCCACTTGAATTTGCCTCCACGACCGCCTGGAAGAGCGCAAAACTCCGTAGAAATATCTTTTGTGTCCAGCTGTTTTGCCGTCAGTGGCATAGTAGCTTCCGCCCGATAATACTCCGAACCAACAACATTGACATCAAACTCGACATTGTGTCCCACCAAATACTTAGCTTGCTTCACATCACCTTCAAAGATTCCAAGGATATGCTTAAGGTCATGACCTTCGGCTAAAGCACGCTTAGTGGAAATCCCGTGAACTTTCTCGGCATTGTAAGGAATGGTAAAACCTTCGGGCTTAATGATGTAATTATGATTGGAAATCAGATTTCCCTTAGCATCATGAAGTTGCCATGCGAGTTGGACTAGCCTAGGCCAGTTGTCCACATCGGACATGGGGGCATTATAATCGCGGGGAAGACCGGTGGTTTCGGTGTCAAAAATTAAATACATACAGCTTTGGGAATTGAGACTTCAAATTAGGGCTAATCTCTGAAAGGAGACAAGTGAAGTGGGGGTAATTGTCGGGGAAAATTGAAATAACTAACCCTAAGTTTGCCCCAAAATGAGAGAGTAATATTAAACTTGTACAAGTTATTTTCCTTTACTCGATGATTAAAAGGAGATAGCTTTTTTCAATATAGAAATCCGAGTTAGTATAGCGGGATTTGCTTTCCCCTACAAATTCTAAATCATCTGAAAAGACCAGATGGTTTTCATGGTGTATTACCTGATTTTGAGTTTTATTCTTACCGCCTATTTCCAAAAGGATTTCTCCTTTTGGATAGGTGAACGTCTAAGGAAATCTTCTAATTTTTCAATCTTTTAATTTTACAATTTCATAGGGATGCTTCATTTCCTGGCAATTTTCCAACCTTTTTACTTTCCAGCTTCCTAGTCTCAGCTACCTTCTCAATATCTTATAGTCCACATCCAAGCTCGCTTGCTTTCGATGGAAGTCAGGATAAACTCCCTGACTATGTCCTGATATTTAGTGCCCGACACTTCTCTCCCCTTCATTTTTTTTGGCAGGGTGATGATTTCTTCCGGTTCCCCAAAAGTAATTTTCTCTGCTTCCACGATAAGCATGCCGTCGTTGATGTCATAGGCTAAAATTAAACCTGGAAGCCCGAATTGTTCTTCAGGACCGATTGAAACGGGAATATCGGAGGCGAACCACGCAGTGACCTTTTGGCCTTTGATGCTGTCTTCACTCACGGCTTTCATGCACATGTGTCCGAGAATATCGCGTATTTCGTTCATTACTCTCCATTTTGGAGCATTTAGGCTGTCACGGACTATATAAGTTTTGCCCATTTGATCCATGTATTTCAGATAGGTTTGATCTTTAAGATTGTTTTCAATGAAATAGTCTTCTACTTGCCAAGAGTAGCTGCGTACTTCATAGGGTTCACCGAAGGTGTAGAGACTTTTTTCTGGCCAAAACTGGAGTTTCATCCGGGTGCTGTAGCCTTCAGGATTACTCCAAGTGAGTAGGATTCTGTCCTTTTCCTGCTCGGTTATGTAAGGCAGGCTGGAATAGATTTTATCATAGAAAATACGGTATCGGTATTCTACCTCGCCCACAATATTTTGGGCTCTTAGTCCTGTGGAAATAAGTATTAGGATAAGCGTCTTTAGGTATTTTGATTTCATTGTTTTGATGATTTAAGAATTGGCTGAATCAGAATATGCTGAATGGATTTGCAAAATATAGCAACATTGAAACCTATCTTTTTAACTACAAACACCTATATAAATATAGAGAAATCAATGGCTTTTTTACTGAGGGACTAGGTGCAGGTGTTAATTCTAATACGATGGCTATTGAGCCACATGCCGCAACGGTTACCGGGCGAAGGAGCCAATTTTCCAATTAATAGACTTGCCACTCGGTAACTTTGCGACTTTAGAACTTTCCCACTTTTCAACGTACTATGCTATCTATAATTTTTCACTTCTACTCCCCGCATATTGTAGGTCACTCCGAGTAGGAAATATCTTGACAAAGTTTCAATTCGTCCAGTGGAAACGTAGTTTTGCCCTGCATACTGGCTGATGGTTTGATTTTGCTTGAAGATGTCATAAGCCGAGAGCCTCACTTCCCATTTTTTAGCCTTGCCGAGTAGTTTATAGACAAATGCATTGAGAATAGGTACTTTCTGATCAAATCCGAAACTTTCGTTTTCATATCGGTTGTAGTTGAATTTCACATCTAGGTAGAAATCTTTGGGAAATTTTATGTTCATATTGGTATAAGCACTCCAGTTTATTATGTCCTGGTTTTGGGAGGGGTTCTGTTCGTATTTGGTTTTGCTCAGACGGAACGATGAGCCAGTGTATAGGCTTAGCCATTCTATCGGGGTCAAGTCTAAATTTACCCCAAAGTTATTGCTCAGCGTTTGTGTCTCTGTCTCGATGGAGTTGATTAGAGAGAGGCTTTTAGTATAAGATGGATTTGCCGATATGTATGCGGTAGCTTTGGTCTTCACGATAGGAAAACCAAAACCTAGATATGGGTAATAACGCTGTCCGCCGGAAACATTTCCTGCCTTGTAGGTAGTGACAAAGGTTTCGGGATCTATGGTCTGGTTTTGTACGACTTGGCTCTGGTAGAATGTTGAATTGAATGAAAACCGGAAATTTATAAATGTGGCAGGATCATACATGTTGTATCCGGTATTGAATGAATGGGATACTTCGGGCTGTAAATCGGGATTTCCTTCCCGGATATACAGTGGATTAGATATGTCCTTGTATGGCTGTAGGTCGGCGATATTTGGCGGAGTGACACCCATGGAATAACCTGCGTTGATACGCTTGTTGCCCTTCATCGTTTTCCAGTAAGATACATTAGGGGTAAGATTGAGGTAGCTTTTGTCCACTCGGCCTAAGATCTCGCTCTCTTCTTCCACTGAAAACTGTCCGTTCAATCGGTAGTTGGAGGCGGCTAGGCCCACGCTTAAGTTAGAGCCTTTGTTGGCATATCGGATACTGGAACCGAACCTGTTGTAGGTAATTGTATTGTCAAAAAACCGACTTAGGTCAGGATTTAGCTCTCGGGTATCACTTGATTCCACATCGTATACTTGTCGGTTTGTTTCGCTCTTTGATTGGCTGAAATTGTAGAAAGTCTCCCAGAAGAATATTTTTTTGATGGGTTCGACAAAGAGCAGACTGGACTTGATCAGGTTAGAACCATTTAATGCTTGGTTCAATTGATCCAAGTTTCGGAAATAGGTATTTGGGTCTGTTGAGTTCATGAGGTCCACAACGGATTTTTGGATGCCATTTTGGTCTGCCTTGCTATAAGTATCACTGATGCTGGCAGCAAAGTTTCGTCCGTTTTTTTTGAATTTATGCCTATAGATTGCAGTGCCTTGAAAGGCCCCTGACCATTTATCCGATTGGTTGTTCCGGTCCATTTGGCTTCGCTCTGTGCTACTGCGTATCAGCTCCTGATGGCTGGCCAACGCTGTAGTAAGTGTACTTAGCCTTCCCTTTGCATTAATGGTGATGGTGTTAGCGCTGTCTAATTCGTTTTGAAAACGAAGGTTTACCCGATGGTGACCTGCCATGTTGTTTTGTAAACTTTGGTCGGTGGAAGTGAAGGATGTATTGTCCTGTAGGAAGTTGGTTCTGCTATTGAAGCTCTCTAGCGTTTGGTCACTGCGGCTATAGAAATAGTTGCTGCTGAAATCCTTCTTGTCCTTCAGGTAGTTATAATTGATGCCAATGGCTTGGTTGTTGGAGTAGCCAGAGTTGAGGTTGTTGAAGGGGATTTCGAAGGATTCTTCATTGTCCCCACCTGAAAACGAAATATAACTCATCCCACCGCTTCCATTAAAACCAAAGTCCCCAGTGTCGCCAAATTGGAAAGCATTGCTCCCTTTAAACTCCTGCAGGTCATCCCAGCTCAGACCGGATTGGTTGACATTATTGCCATAGCCGATGACCGAAAATTGGTGTACTTTATCAAACTTGTTGAAAGAGGCATTTGCAGACCATCTTCCGTCTGTACCTGCTGCCGCGGAAAGCTTGCCAAAACCTCCTTTTTTGGCTTCCTCCTTCAGCTCAACGTTCAAGGTTTTTTCCTTCACTCCATCTTCCACACCTGTGAGCTTGGACTGTTCTGACTTGTCATCGTATAGCTGAAGTTTGCTTATTGACTCTGCATTCAAGTTTTGCGTGGCCATTTTGGTGTTTCCTCCAAAAAAACGCCTTCCATCCACTGTTACTTTCTGTACTTGTTCCCCTTGTGCAACTATATTTCCATCCTTGTCGATTTGTATCCCGGGCAGCTTGCGGAGCAATTCTTCCAGGGTCGCTCCAGGGGGCACTTTGAATTTGCTTGCATCGTACTCAAGCGTGTCTCCCCGCATCATCAACGGCGCTTTGGCGGCTTTCACTACCACCTCATAGAGTTCCTGTAAGATGGGCATCAACTGAATCTCATCGACTTCCAAGTCACCTGTTTCGGGAAGAACCAGTTCCTTTTGGATGGGAAGGTAGCCCATATAGGTGGCTTTGATGAGCAGCGGTTGCTTATCTACGTTTTTGAATTGGTACTCTCCGTCTTTATTAGTCAGGGTGTATGCCACCAAGGCCGAGTCTTTTGGGCTAAGAAGTAGCACAGAGGTGTAGTCGAGCGGGATATCCGTGGTGTCTTTCACCACTCCCCGAATAGTAAGTTTGGATTGAGCATGGGAGGCAAAAGTGATGAAAGCTAGAAGAAGGTATGAAATGAGGAATTTCATTTTTTTTCAGTTTTATATTTTTAACAATAATTTTCTTGACTAAAAACTATCCCACTAATCCCTACCAATTCATCTTTGCAGGTTGAATTAGTAGTGTGAGATGATAAGCTCAGGATTAATTGCATAGTTTTTCAATCCAGCTAAAAAAGTTGAAGATGAGCGACTTTTACTTTTTGCAACCCTTATTCGACCTTCTTAAATATTACTCTTGAACCTCAAATTCTAATAATATATGCCCCTTCACTTCTCTCTTCTTCGAATAGTTATCTTTTTAAACAAATCAAAAATTCCTTCTATCAAGTAGTGCCTTCCAACGAAAAATTCGGCAAACACCTAATTATTATGCTAATGTATATTTTAATACTACTAGTATAGTAATGATCTGATTAAAAGTGGCTGAATATTTTGTTAAAGAATGTTATTTGGGGAGATAGGGTGGGGATAAGTGGAATTAATTCCAAGTTCATAAGTGACAAATACTTCTTTGAGGTAGTGGCTTTTTGAAAAAATTATTTCCGTCCTTAAGTGGCAAAAATGAAATACCGATAAATATCTTCGCCTTAATAATACCAATCGGTGGAATAAATCCTGACCTCATAAAAAACTAGCTATTACCGATTGGGCCAAGTACTGACACATTCATGTACTATGTGATTTTTTTATGTTACTGAAAATCAAAAAAAATAAATTTTCATCTCTTGTCCTCCCAAGGCATGTAAATCACCTTTTTGGTTTCAAAAAACTCTTCTTTGAAGTAGTCTTCCAGATGGTAAACGACATAGGACTTGCCTAATTCCTCCATTTCTTCATCGACTTCACCGCCTTTGAGATAAAGGATACCGTTGGGATACTCGTTGATATCTTCCTTGCGGATCTTATTTTTCACCCAGGGATAAAAATTAGCCATACGAGTGACTGCCCGGCTGGTCACAAAGTCGTATTTCCGTACTAATTGCTCAGCTCTCGCTTGTTGGGCTTCCACGTTGGTTAGCTTCAACTGTTTTACCACGTCTTTTACCACGGTGATTTTTTTTCCGATAGAATCCACCAGATGAAAATGTGTCTCCGGAAACATGATCGCCAAAGGAATCCCCGGAAAGCCGCCGCCTGTACCGATGTCCAATATTTTCGATCCAGGCTCAAAGGGAATCACTTTCACTATTCCCAAAGAATGCAACACATGATGCACATAGAATTCTTCCATATCCTTTCTGGAAATCACATTAATTTTGGAATTCCAATCATCATAAAGCTCCTGAAGCTTGTCGAACTGTGCAAGCTGAGTTTCGGTAAGGTCGGGAAAGTACGACTGGATAAGCTGAGTGCCAGAGTTCATCAAATGTGTTTTTGTTTGCCGGCGGCAATTTCGTAAAGTAATTCTCTGGATCTGTGAAGTTGTGCCTTCACAGTTCCCAACGGTTTTTCAAGTTCTTGTGCAATTTCCTCATAGGAAAGCTCATCGAAATAGCGAAGCTGTACGAGTTTTCGATATTTCGCTGGAAGCTTGTCCACGAAGATTCTCACCATCTCGATCCGCTGCGTGCGGATGAACTCATCCTGCGGGTTATTGTCATCATCTTCCACGTCAATCGTGACAGAATTTCCTCCATCATCAGACATGGTTGTATTCAGGCTCATGGTTTTGAGCTTTTTCTTTCGGATGAAATCAATGGTATTATTCGTGGCAATCCGGAAAAGCCAGGTGGAAAAGGTATAATCTTTCTTAAATCGATGTAGGTTTTTAAAAGCTTTGGCGAAAGCCTCCATGGTGAGATCTTCAGCATCGTCAGCATCCCGGATCATTTTCAAGATCATGTAATAAACAGCCTTTTTGTAGCGCTTCATCAAAGAGGCGTATGCTTGCTGATCTTTATGCTGTACCGCCTGATCAATTAACTCAAAGTCTTCGAGTGCTTTCTTAGAAAAACCGCGTTCGTTTATTTCCATTGGATGTCTTTTGCCTGGTGGGATATTGTCCCTAAAATCCAAAAGTAACCTAAATACAAGAAATCAAGCATCCAGATGTTTTTTGGTGGTTTAGTTCCTTGGATCTTTTTCTCAGCAGCTTTGAAAATGTGTACTACAAGTAAAGACCTCAGTAGAATAATACCGAAAACAATGGAAAAATGTTCCCAGGTTTGGGCTAAACCGAAATAAATAAGTAATCCTAGCCCTCCAAGCCAGAATAATGCATGAGAAAAGGAGTATAGTCCAATCTTTCTCTTGTCTTCACTCCGATAATACTTTCCTACGTGTAGATGCCTTTTCTTTTGAATCAGATATTCTTTGCGGGTTTCCTTAGGTTTTGAAATGGTATTAGCATCAGGATCCAATACAATAGAGGTATTTCGACCATTTGCATATAGGTTTACAAACAGATCGTCATCTCCGCCTTCTATGTGCCAAAGCCCTTTGAATGCTTTTGCATTCATGAAAAAATCTTTCCGATAACAAAGATTCCTACCAATGCCCATGAACGGTTTTTTCCATAGTCCAAATGAGATGTAATACAAACCAGTTAGTAAGGTTTCAAATTGAATCCAATTATTTAAAAAGCCCGCTTTCTGTTCATAGCCCGAAAAACCAACAGCAAATGTTTTGTTCTGATTTCTCACTGGGGCTGTCATTTTTCGGATCCATTGATCTGTTTTTGGTAAACAATCAGCATCGGTTAAAAGCACGACATCATTTTTGGATACTTTGATGCCTAGCGTGAGTGCATATTTCTTGGCCGTGACGTGAGCGGGAGTGTATTTGATGGTAACGGATCGGAGTTTGGGATAACTCTCCATCATTTTCTCCAATAATTTCTTGGTTTTATCTGAGGATCGGTCATTGACGATCATGACATCGAAAGTAGGGTAATCTTGTTCGAAAAGCTTAGGAATGAGAGTCTGGAGGTTTGAAAATTCATTATGAGCACAAACCACCACGGTGACCCCTTCTTCATTTGTGGAAGTAGATTGAGTTTTATCGCCAGAGTAAAAGGCTGACCGTCCAAAAATAACCAAGAGGTAAACAGCTTGGATAAGTATTCCAACACCGAAGAAAAACCAAAGTAAAAATAGGCTCATAGGTCGTTTTTGCAGCGCAAATATAAAATCAAATTCAGCAAACCGTTTAAGAATAAGCTTATATTTTTGTGGGCTGAATGGGACTGTCTGTAGAACGTCTCTCCAGCAATCCATTAGCGATATGAAGTTTACATTAGAATATAGTGATTCCAAAAGTAAAGCCAGAGCAGGTGTAGTGAAAACTGACCATGGTGAAATTCAAACACCTATTTTTATGCCTGTGGGAACAGCTGGTTCTGTAAAGGCAGTGCATCAACGGGAATTGGATCAGGATATCAAAGCTCAAATCATCCTCGG
Organism: Algoriphagus aurantiacus; assembly: GCF_035156405.1. Taxonomy (NCBI): domain Bacteria; kingdom Pseudomonadati; phylum Bacteroidota; class Cytophagia; order Cytophagales; family Cyclobacteriaceae; genus Algoriphagus; species Algoriphagus aurantiacus. The sequence continues at coordinate 110,534 of NZ_JAXRUT010000015.1, forward strand.
GAATACCTATCATTTGTATTTGAGACCAGGGCTGGAGGTACTTGAAAAGGCTGGAGGACTTCACAAATTCAATGGTTGGGAGAAACCAATCTTAACAGATAGTGGAGGATATCAGGTATTTTCGCTTTCGGGAACGCGTAAAATCAAAGAAGAGGGTGTGATGTTTAAGTCTCACATTGATGGTTCTAAGCATCATTTCACCCCAGAAAATGTGATGGATATCCAGCGGACAATTGGCGCTGATATCATCATGGCTTTTGATGAATGTACTCCTTACCCTTGCGAATATGGCTATGCTAGGAATTCTATGGAGATGACTCACCGCTGGCTGACTCGTTGCATTGATCGCTTTGATGCAACTGAAGGAAAATATGGCTACAACCAGACACTTTTTCCTATCGTGCAGGGGTCTGTTTATAAAGATTTGCGTAAGCAAAGTGCGGAATTTATCGCCTCTACCAACCAGCAGGGTAATGCTATCGGCGGACTTTCAGTGGGAGAGCCGGCTGAGATGATGTATGAGATGACGGAGTTGGTAACTGATATTTTACCTGCAGACAAACCTCGCTATTTGATGGGAGTAGGGACTCCGGCGAATATTCTGGAGTGTATCGCGTTGGGAGTAGATATGTTTGACTGTGTAATGCCTACTCGAAATGCTCGAAATGGCATGCTATTTACTTCTGAAGGATTTATAAATATCAGAAACGAAAAGTGGAAGGATGATTTCACAGGAATTGATCCTGCTATTGGGGGATATGTGAGTACGTTTTATTCTAAAGCATATTTGAGGCATTTGACAATCAGTAAAGAGATTTTGGCTGCACAAATTGCCAGTATTCATAACCTGAGTTTCTACCTTTGGCTTGTTGGCCTGGCTAGAGAACATATCCTAGCCGGTGATTTTGCCGTTTGGAAAGATCAAATGGTGAAAAAAGTGAGCACCAGACTTTAATATGAAACTACTCGACAAACTGATCATCAAGGATTTTCTAAAGACCTACTTTTTTGTAGTAGTCATGTTGATTCTGGTGGTTTTGGTTTTGGATTTTACGGAAAAGAATGACACCTACATCAGAAATGAGGTTCCTTCTGGAGAGATCTTTAAGTACATGATCAACTATGGCTTGTATTTGAACAACCTCTTGACTCCTATCACAGTCTTCATATCCGTTATTTTTATCACTTCCAAAATGGCAGGGAGAACCGAGATAATTGCAATACTTAGTAGCGGAGTCAGTTTTATGAGATTGTTGAGACCCTTTCTTTTTGCGGCCATCATGATAGGAGGTGCTAGTTTTTTATTGAATGGGTGGGTTTTACCAGGGGCAACTGAAGGAGTGAGTAAATTTCGAATAAACTATTTGGAAAATGAAAAAACATCCTCCGAATCAAATCTTCATATCCAAGTCGGCGAATATTCTTTAGCTTATATAAGCCGATTTTTTACCACTTCGAATACTGGCTATAATTTTACGCTGGAGACAATCAAAGATGGAGAACTATTGGCTAAACTTTCTTCAAATACTATCGAATGGGATACAGCCAAAAGGGCTTGGACTTTAAAAAATTGGAAACTCCGAGTACTAAAGGAGCGTGAAGAAATTTATACGGATGGGGAGAAGCTCGATACTACGCTTTCCATTGGACCAGAAGATTTTGATTTGCCTGAAAATCATCATGAAACATTAAAGCTCCCAGAGCTTGGAAGACAAATTAGGATTTTGGAAGCACGGGGAGCTGATAATGTGGGTTTTTATAAAATAGAGCGTTATGTGCGATTTATGTCTCCATTTGCTGCGATAATTTTGACTTTTATCGGGGTAATTATGTCCGCAAGGAAAACCCGAGGTGGTTCAGGGTTTCAAATTGCAATGGGCTTTTTGCTCGCTTTTGTGTACATCATCTTATTTATACTCTCCAGGACATTTGCTGAAAACGGAACTGCTTACCCAATTTTCGCAGTCTGGCTACCCAATATCATTTTTGCAGCAACAGGCCTTCTCCTGTACAAAACTGTCCCTCGCTAGATGAGCGCTACGATCAAGGATTACTTGATGCTTCATCTGATNTCGCAGTCTGGCTACCCAATATCATTTTTGCAGCAACAGGCCTTCTCCTGTACAAAACTGTCCCTCGCTAGATGAGCGCTACGATCAAGGATTACTTGATGCTTCATCTGATTGTGCTCATTTGGGGTTTCACCGCTATTTTAGGGTTACTGATCAGCTTGCCTGCGATAGAACTTGTTTTTTATAGAACATTGATAGCTTCGGTCGGAGTTGCAGGACTTTTCTTGCTCAAAAAGAAAAATCTACTCATTCCTTTTCCTGCTATGATCAAAGTGACTGGGGTAGGTTTTGTGATTGCTATGCACTGGATCCTGTTTTTTTGGTCAGCAAGAGTTTCCACAGCATCTGTTTGCTTAGCAGGGATGGCGACGACCTCACTTTGGACAGCTTTCGTAGAGCCACTATTCAACAGGACTAAAATAAAGTGGTATGAAGTCGGCCTTGGCTTGATGGTGATTTCTGGTCTTTTGGTGATTTTTAGTTTTGAATCAGGCTATTGGTTAGGCTTGAGTATGGCGCTAGCATCTGCATTTTTGGCGGCAGTATTTTCTGTTCTGAATGGAAAACTTGCCCACAAGCATAATCCATATCAAATCACTTTCTATGAAATGGCAGGAGCTTGCTTATTTACACTGCTCTTTATGCCTATTTATTCCAATTTCATGACAGATGAAGGATTGCAACTTAACTGGATTGATTACGACTGGTTTTGGCTTTTTATACTGGGTGGGATTTGCACAGTGTATGCATTTTCTGTTTCAGTAGAATTGATGAAGAGGCTTTCGGTCTTTTCGATCAATCTGACGGTGAATCTGGAGCCTGTTTATGGGATTGTCCTGGCTGTATTGATTTTTGGAGAAAGCGAAAAAATGACTCCACAGTTTTACTTGGGGACGGCGATTATTCTAGTGTCAGTGTTGACTTACCCTGTATTAAATTATCTGAATAAAAGGAGGAAACCAATAAGGCCGCTGGGGTAAATTCTAGAGAGTTGTAATATCCTTCAGAGTTGCTAATGCCATTTTTAATTCATCTTTTGAAATTTCTCCTATTTTTTCGATCAGTCTATCTTTAGAGATGGATCGGATATGAAAAACCATCAATTCAGACTCCAGTTTCAAACCATTCTTTTGAGATGGTTCTAGAATTGGGTTTCCCTGGTAGTTTTTGACTTTGGAAGTCAAAGGCGCGGTAATCACGACCTGCAAGAATTTGTTCATCAGATTCCCACTAAGAATGACATCGGGCCTTCTGCCAGCCTGCTCAGATCCTATCACGGGATTGAGATCAGACATCCAGATCTCACCTTGCCTCATCTTCAATCTGCTTTAGGTAATTGCCCATGCCTTCTTCTGCCACCATGAGAATATCATCGTCTTGAGCTGCCTGCTTATATGATTTGACATATTCAGCTCGCTTAAGATGGTCGAGATAGAGATTAAGGGCATTTTCTACCAATTTATTCTTGGGTAGAGATAGCTTTTTTGCATAATCAGCGAGCCTTTGAAGAAGGTCGTCGGGAAGTGTACTAGTGTAAGTCGCCATTGTAATTCGTATTTATGATTCACAAATATAAATCACAATATGTCCATTACCAAGCTTATTTTCAGCATTTTACAATATTTCTTCAAAGTTAGAACAGCGATCTTCCCATTTTATTACAGGTGGCTTCTTCTCAAAAAGTCCAAAAACTGAAGAGCCAGAACCAGACATGGCGGCATAGTAAGCGCCATTCTCATAAAGTTTTTCTTTTATTGCGGCGATTTCTGGATGATTTGGAAAAATACTGGCTTCGAAGTCATTTACAAGTTCATCTTTCCATCGGCTTTTATTCTTTAGGACTTCTTCGAGCTTTACTTTTGGAGCAATAGGTGTTACTCCTGTGTAAGCTTCTTTGGTGCCAATATGAATTCCTGGATTAATCAAAACCAAATGAGTTCCTTTCAAATCCAAATCCACAGGCTCTAAAAGCTCTCCTCGGCCTTTTGCGATTTTTGGTGTGTTATCAATAAAAAACGCACAATCGCTTCCAAGTTGCGCTGCATATTCTTCTAAGAAAAAATCATCCAGGATCAAATCAAAGAGATTATTCATCAGCTTAAGTGCGAATGCAGCATCTGCAGATCCTCCACCAAGACCAGCTCCAATCGGTATGTTTTTGTGCAGATGAATGCTTACATGAGGCAAGTTTGGAAAGTCTTTCTTCAAAAGTTGATAAGCTTTGAGAATGAGATTGTCTTTGGAATCTCCAGGAATTTGTACACCAGTGATAGTAAAATTTGTTTTTTTGTGATCAATGATTATTTCCAGCGCATCTGTAAGTGGGATAGGGATCATGCAGCTCTCGATATCGTGGTATCCGTCTTTTCTTTTGGCTGTGATATGAAGGCCTAGGTTGACCTTAGCGTTTGGAAATGAAATCATTTGATTGAATGTTTGGTCAAAAATAGAATAAAAAGCAGGGGATTTGAAGTTTTACTGATTGAGAATTCGGTAAAAAATCTAGTATTTATTGAAGTAATTACGATATATCATTTTTCTTTTTAAAAAAAAGAGAATAACTTTTGCTGAAAGTTGAAGAAAATTGAAATCAGTACAAAATTTTGAGAATCGAAAATTTAGACAAATCATTTGCTGTAAAACAGGGGTAAACAGTAGGTATTGAAGATTTATATTTTGAAAAAAAATATTTTTCATACATTTTTTAACTGAGTTACTTTAAAAATGTAAAATTAAATATTGTAAGTCTGAAAATTCGGTTTTAAGTTTGTCTCATACTTCGGCATCGAGTCGAAGGCAACCTAGAAAAACAGTATGTATAAAGTAGTCATTTTGCTTAGCGTAATTATTCTCATTGGATTCTAAATGTGAGGCACTAGACTATTCTTTATAATGAAATAAAAAAAAATCTGAAGTGCCTCACTAACCTGAGGCACTTTTTTTATACCCCATGAATATGACCCTGAAAAAACACAGTTGGGAAATAAGTGAGAATGATGAGCATCCAGCAGGTAAAGCAATGCTTTATGCTACTGGTATGAGCGATAAGAAAATGAAACAGCCGTTTGTAGGGGTAGCCAGTTGTGGCTATGAAAGTAACCCCTGCAATATGCACCTAAACGACTTTGCCGGTCTGATCAAAGCTTCCTCTCAGGAGTATGATCTGACCGGTTTAGTTTTTAATACCATTGGTATTTCTGACGGAACTACCATGGGCACGCTTGGTATGCGATATTCATTGGTTTCAAGAGAAATCATCGCTGATTCTATTGAGTCTTTTATTATCGGCCACTCTTTCGATGGCTGTGTGTCAGTAGCTGGTTGTGACAAGAATATGCCTGGAGCATTGATGGGGATGATCCGTACCGACAGACCCTCTATACTGGTCTATGGCGGAACGATCGCCTCTGGAAATTATAAAGGAGAAAAGTTGAATATAGTATCAGCCTTCGAAGCATTCGGAAAAAGAGTGAATGGAAATATCTCTGATGAAGATTATGATGGTGTGATGCGTAATGCATGTCCCGGTCAAGGTGCTTGTGGCGGAATGTATACAGCAAATACGATGTCTTCAGCTATTGAAGCAATGGGAATGTCTTTGCCATACTCTTCTTCATATCCGGCAAATTCTCCGGAGAAACTAAGAGAATGCCGTGAAGTGAATAAATATATGAGAGTCCTCTTGGAAAAGGACATCAAGCCTAGTGACATCATTACGAGAAAAAGTATTGAAAATGCGGTTACTGTTGCGATTGCTTTGGGTGGAAGTACTAATGCTGTAATGCATATTATCGCAATAGCAAGAACTGCCGGAGTAGATTTTGATATAGAAGATTTCAAAGCAATCAATGCTAGGACTCCAATGTTGGGAGATTTTAAACCGTCAGGTAAGTTCATGATGGAGGATCTTCACGAGCAAGGTGGTGTTCCCGCATTCATGAAGTATATGCTACAAAACGGATTCCTTCATGGGGATTGCCTGACTGTTACAGGGAAAACATTGGAAGAAAATCTAAAAGATATAGAACCGGTAATCGTTTCTATGGTGAATGTGATTCACCCATTGGAAACTCCAATAAAAGCCACTGGCCATTTATGTGTACTTTCAGGTAATTTGGCACCGGAAGGTGCAGTAGCTAAAATCACAGGCAAGGAAGGCAGTTCATTTACTGGACCAGCTCATGTGTTTGATTCTGAGCAGGAAGCCAATGATGCTATTCGAGATCACAAAGTACAAAAAGGTGAAGTGCTTGTCATTAGAAATATAGGACCTAAAGGCGGTCCTGGAATGCCGGAAATGCTTAAGCCGACTTCCATGATTATTGGAGCGGGGTTGGGAGCAGATGTGGCTTTGATTACTGATGGAAGATTCTCTGGAGGTACACACGGGTTTGTAGTGGGACATGTTACTCCTGAAGCATGGAGCGGTGGACCTATCGGCTTGGTGAATAACGGTGACATGATCACTATTGATGCAGATAATTTGAAACTGACTGTGGACGTTTCAGATGAGGAACTCGCAGAACGAAAAAAATCCTGGAAGCAAAGAGATATGTCCGGCTTACAGGGAACTCTTAAGAAATACAATAAACTTGTTGCAACGGCATCAGAAGGTTGCGTAACAGATAAATTCTAAACCTATGAAGGATTCGATGATCAGAGGGGCTGACATAGTAGTCAGATCACTTATTGCCGAAAATGCAGAAATCATCTTCGGGTATCCCGGAGGCGCTATTATGCCGGTTTACGATGCATTGCATGACTACCATGATCAGCTAAGGCATGTCCTTACACGTCATGAGCAGGGAGCAATTCATGCAGCTCAAGGTTATGCTCGAGTATCAGGTAAAGTAGGGGTCTGTATTGCTACTTCAGGACCAGGAGCAACAAATTTGATTACTGGACTGGCCGATGCTCAAATCGATAGTACTCCATTGGTGTGTATTACCGGCCAAGTTGCTTCGCACTTACTTGGTACAGATGCTTTTCAAGAAACTGATGTAGTAGGTATTTCTATGCCAGGTACCAAATGGAATATCCAGGTCAGAAGAGTGGAGGATATAGCCCCAGCTATCGCAAAAGGCTTCTATATCGCCAAGTCTGGAAGGCCAGGGCCTGTGTTGATTGATATCACTAAAGATGCTCAGACTGATTTTGGTGATTTCAATTATAGTAAGTGTCTTGGTTTCCGATCCTACAGAACCCATATTCCTGTAGAGAAGACAGCAATTCAAGAAGCTGCCTTCTTGATTAATATGGCTAAAAGACCCTATTTACTTTTTGGCCAAGGCGTTGTACTTGGAGAAGCTGAAGTGGAATTGAAAGCGTTTTTGGATAAATCAGGAATACCTGCCGCATCTACTTTATTAGGATCTGGGGCACTTTCTGAAGATCATCCAAATTATGTTGGTAAACTTGGGATGCATGGTAATTATGCGCCAAATTTACTGACAAATCAGTGTGACGTGTTGATCGCTGTAGGAATGAGGTTTGATGATCGAGTAACTGGGGATTTGAAGCGCTATGCGAAGCAAGCAAAAGTGATTCATCTAGAACTTGATCCTGCGGAAATCAATAAAATAGTGAAGTGTGAGGTTGCCGTACTCGGTAGCTGTAAAGATAGTCTGAGCTTGCTTACTGACGCTGTGAATTCAAATGCTTATCCTGACTGGATGGCAAAATTCCAGAAACTGGCAGACGAGGAGAATGCTACAGTTATTCAGCCTGATTTGAAGCCTTCCAAAATAGGTTTGACGATGGGAGAAGTCATTCATCAAATCAACCAGTACAAGGCTGACGATGCAATATTAGTAACCGATGTGGGTCAACACCAAATGATTGCATGGAGGTATTTTAATTACAAAAAACCAAGAACACAAGTTACTTCCGGTGGCTTGGGAACCATGGGATTTGCGCTTCCAGCAGCATTGGGAGCTCAAATGTATGATTTCTCTAGGCAGGTAGTCTGCGTAGTTGGCGATGGAGGTATTCAGATGACTATTCAGGAATTGGGTACCATCATGCAAACTAAAGCTCCTGTGAAAATTGTATTGCTTAACAATAATTTTCTTGGAATGGTGAGACAATGGCAGCAAATGTTCTTTGAAAAGCGCTACTCTTTTACCGAACTTGACAATCCAGATTTTATCAAAATAGCTGAGGCATATAATATTCAGGCGCAGAAAGTCACTGAACGTGGTGATTTACAAGAAGCAATAGAAGATATGCTGATTCACGATGGACCTTATTTCCTCGAAGTTGTAGTGGAAAAAGAAGATAATGTATTCCCAATGATTGCCACTGGCTGTTCAGTGGAAGAGGTTAGACTTAGCTAAACCAACTCTATGAAACGATATACCATATTCGTTATTACCGAGAATTTTATCGGCATCCTTAATCGCATCACAATTATTTTCACCCGAAGGGGTATAAATATAGATGCTCTCACAGCCTCGGAAAGCCGCTTGGAAGGAATTCATCGTATCACCATTGAGGTTACTGCCTCGGAGGATACGGTAATCCAGCTGGTCAATCAGATCGAGAAAATCATCGATGTGATCAAGGCTTTTTACCATGAAGATGAAACTGTAGTCTATCAGGAAATCGCATTGTACAAAATCCCTGTTTCAAGATTAGACGGTGGATTGGAGAAGATCATTCGCCAGCATAACGCGAAGATTATAGCAGCGGAGCCTGATTTTGTGGTATTGGAACTGACAGGACACAAGGAGCAGACTCAGGAATTGCTTGAAATTCTAAAAGGTTACGGACTCTTGGAATTTGCGAGATCAGGAAGAGTAGCAGTCGCTAAAAGAATGTTGACAATTGACAGTTTTGTCAAATAATAATAAACCAAAAAAGGGATTCCACGGAACCTATTAAACACTAGTAATAAATAATAAAAGCTCATGAAATTAAAATTCGGCTCAACAGAGGAAAACGTAGTAACCAGGGAAGAATTTCCACTAGAAAAAGCAAGAGAAGTACTCAAGGATGAAGTGATCGCAGTATTAGGTTATGGCGTTCAAGGTCCTGGTCAGGCATTGAACTTGAAAGACAACGGATTCAACGTGATTGTAGGTCAACGTAAAGGTTCCAAAACTTGGGATAAAGCCGTAGCTGATGGCTGGGTCCCTGGTGAGACACTTTTCGAATTGGAGGAAGCTTGTGAAAAAGGTACAATTCTTCAATTCCTTCTTTCTGATGCAGGGCAGATTGCTCTATGGCCAACTGTAAAAAAACACCTTACTTCAGGTAAGGCATTGTATTTCTCTCACGGTTTCGGTGTGACTTACAAGGACAAAACTGGGATCATTCCTCCAGCTGATGTTGACGTGATCTTGGTAGCTCCTAAGGGTTCTGGTACTTCATTGAGAAGAATGTTTGTAGAGGGCAGAGGTTTGAACTCTTCTTATGCAATCTATCAGGATGGAACTGGCAAAGCTTATGATCGTGTTGTAGCCCTTGGTATCGGAGTAGGTTCAGGTTATTTGTTTGAGACAGATTTTTACCGTGAAGTAACTTCTGATTTGACAGGTGAAAGAGGTACCTTAATGGGAGCAATCCAAGGGATTTTCGCTGCTCAGTATGAAGTATTGAGATCAAACGGCCATAGTCCTTCTGAGGCTTTCAACGAAACAGTGGAAGAATTGACTCAATCATTGATGCCATTGGTAGCTGAAAACGGTATGGATTGGATGTACGCAAACTGTTCTACTACTGCACAAAGAGGTGCTTTGGACTGGTGGAAGCCATTCAGAGACGCTACTAAACCAGTATTTGAAGAATTGTATAACAGTGTAAAAACTGGACAAGAGGCACAGAAGTCAATTGACTCTAACTCTAAAGAAGACTATAGAGTGAAATTGGAAGCTGAATTGAAAGAACTGAGAGATTCTGAAATGTGGCAGGCAGGTGCTGTCGTCCGTCAGTTGAGACCAGAAAATAATTAACACAAAACCCCAAGAACTATGAGTGAGAAGCTATGGATATTTGACACTACCCTGAGAGATGGGGAGCAAGTACCCGGGTGTCAGCTGAATACCCAGGAGAAAATTGTGGTAGCAAAAGCGCTGGAAGAACTAGGTGTAGATATTATCGAAGCCGGCTTTCCAATTTCCAGTCCAGGAGATTTCAATTCTGTACTAGAAATTTCAAAGGCAGTTTCAAACCCGATTATCTGCGCCCTCTCCAGAGCTGTTGAAAAAGATATCGAAGTAGCGGCTCAGTCCCTCAAATTCGCTAAAAAGGGTAGAATTCATACTGGAATTGGTGTTTCTCCTTATCATATTCAATTTAAACTGCGCTCCACTCCCGAGGATATTATTGCTCGGGGTGTAGCTGCGGTGAAGTTTGCGAGAAGATTTGTAGATGACGTGGAATTTTACGCTGAAGATGCCGGTCGTGCTGAGTCGGATTTCTTGAACAAGATCATTGAAGAAGTAATCAAAGCAGGAGCCACCGTTGTCAATATTCCTGATACTACTGGATATTGCCTTCCGGAGCAATATGGAGCGATTATCGCTAGTTTGAAGAATAACGTTCCGAATATCGACAAAGCGATTATTGCCACTCATTGTCACAATGATCTAGGAATGGCTACTGCCAATACAGTAGCGGGTGTGCAACAAGGCGCACGTCAGGTGGAAGTCACTATCAACGGTATCGGAGAAAGAGCCGGAAATACTTCTATGGAAGAAGTGGTAATGGCAATCAAATGTCATAAATCAATTGACGTCCACACTGAAATCGTCACTCAAAAGATCTATAATACAAGTCGATTGGTTTCCAAATTGATGAATATGCCTGTGCAGCCGAATAAGGCTATCGTTGGCAGAAACGCATTTGCACACTCATCTGGAATTCACCAAGACGGTGTATTGAAGCACAGAGAAAATTACGAAATCATTGATCCTAAAGATGTTGGTGTTGGTGAGTCAACAATCGTACTGACAGCAAGATCTGGAAGAGCTGCCTTAAAGCATCACTTGGATGCCTTGGGAGTAGAATTGGAAGGTGAAGCGCTCCGTGAAGTTTATGAAGAATTCTTGATTCTTGCTGATAGCAAGAGAGATATCGGGCGGAAAGATCTCTTAGGACTTGTAGGAAAATATGTTGAGGAATCGAATTTCATCGAATTAGGAAAAGTTACCTACTCTTCAAACGGGACTATTCAAGCTCAGGTATCCCTGAAAATTGGTAGCGAGCAACATACCTCTACCGCTCATGGAAATGGCCCAGTGGATGCAGTGCTTAAGGCAATTGAAAAAAGCGCCAAACCAGCGGTTGAATTGGAGGAATTCCTAATCCAAGCCATTACTCACGGAAGTGATGATGTGGCTAAAGTTCACATGAGATTAATCAAAGGAGACAAGCCTTATTATGGTTTCGCTTCTCATACAGACATCGTTTTGGCATCAGCTCAGGCTTTTGTCGATGCACTCAATAAAATCCCGGTCAAGGAATACGCGACCGCATAATTATGGAAAAGACAACATTATTTGATAAAATCTGGGATGCTCACGTTGTGAAATCCGTTCCGGCTGGACCGGATGTATTCTTCATAGATAAACATTTTATCCATGAAGTGACTTCTCCAGTAGCTTTTCTAAATCTGGAAAAGCGAGGAATAGGAGTTAAAAACCCTAGCAGAACCGTTGCTACTCCAGATCATAACGTTCCCACCGTGGATCAGGATAAAACTATAAAGGACAAGCTTTCCCGTATGCAGGTAGAAAGACTTCGTGAGAACTGTGCCAAATATGGCATTGAGCTTCACGATTTGGGTTCGGCTCATCATGGAATAGTTCACGTAATTGGGCCAGAACTTGGAATCACTCAGCCAGGAATGACGATCGTATGCGGAGATAGCCATACTTCTACGCATGGTGCTTTTGGTGCTATTGCATTTGGAATAGGTACATCTGAAGTAGAGATGGTACTTGCTACTCAGTGTATTATGCAGTCCAAAGCTAAGAAAATGAGAATTTCTATTGATGGAGTGGCGGGTAAAGGAGTTACTTCTAAAGATTTGATTCTATATGTAATAGCTCAGATTTCAGCTGCAGGCGCTACAGGTTATTTTGTAGAATATGCTGGATCTGCAATTCAGAGTCTTTCTATGGAAGCGAGAATGACTGTGTGTAATATGTCTATCGAAATGGGCGCACGTGGAGGTTTGATAGCTCCTGATGAGACCACTTTCAACTACCTAAAAGGAAAGCAATACGCTCCTAAAGGTGAAGAATGGGACAAAGCAGTCGCCTATTGGAAAACGCTGAAAACAGACGAAGGTGCTGTTTTTGATAAGGAATATCACTTCGATGCTGCGGATATTGAGCCGATGATCACCTACGGAACTAATCCAGGTATGGGTATCAAAGTGAAAGGTAACATCCCAACGACCGAAGGAATGGAAGGGAGCAATAAAAGTTCTTACCTGAAATCCTTAGCTTACATGGGCTTTGAGCCGGGCGAAGCGATCAAAGGTAAAAAGGTCGATTTCGTATTCGTAGGATCTTGCACAAATGGAAGAATTGAAGATATCAGATCTGTAGCCGAATTTGTAAAAGGTCATAAGAAAGCAGAAAATATCACCGCCTGGATCGTACCAGGATCCCGTGAAGTGGAAAAAATGGCGCATGAGGAAGGCTTGGTGAAAATCCTCGAAGAGGCTGGGTTTGAACTTCGTCAGCCGGGCTGTTCAGCTTGTTTGGCGATGAACGATGATAAAATTCCCTCTGGGAAGTATGCAGTCTCTACTTCTAATAGAAACTTTGAAGGTCGTCAAGGGCCAGGTGCGCGTACCATGCTTGCCTCTCCGTTGACTGTAGCAGCTGTTGCCGTAAGAGGTGAGATCTGTGATCCACGAGAAGTTTTCGAGAACTAATGTTGAAGATGGTGATTGAAGGCTTTCACATCTATTCAAAGCCTTTCAATTGTCCAATCTTTCAATCCGCCAAGGCGGATAAGTTTTTCCAATCTTATAATTAACTAAAAATGGCTTACGATAAATTTACTGTCCTCACCAGTACTGCGGTTCCTTTACCGACAGACAATGTGGATACAGATCAAATCATCCCAGCACGATTCCTGAAGGCTACAGAGCGTGAAGGTTTTGGCGACAATCTTTTCCGTGATTGGAGATATGATGTGGAGGGAAATCCCAAAAAAGATTTTGTCCTGAACGATCCAACTTACAACGGAAAAATCTTGGTTTCCGGCAGAAATTTCGGCTCTGGATCTAGCCGTGAGCATGCCGTTTGGGCACTTTATGATTACGGTTTCAGATGTGTAGTTTCTAGCTTTTTCGCAGATATTTTCAAAAATAACTGCCTAAATATCGGAGTGTTGCCTGTGACGGTTTCTCCGCAATTCGCTGATAAATTACTGGAAACGATTACTGCTAATCCTGCTGCGACTATCACAGTAGATATTCCTTCACAGAAGATCACTTTGGATACCACTGGAGATTCAGAGTCTTTTGATATAAATGAATACAAGAAAGATAACATGCAAAATGGCTTCGACGACATCGACTATTTATTGAATATGTCAGAGGAAATCGATGCTTTTGCAGCGGATAAATAAGTGAAAATGACCGCAGGGAAGCGCATTGAAATAATGGATACAACGCTGAGGGATGGTGAGCAGACCTCGAGCGTTTCTTTTTTGCCTTCTGAAAAGCTGCAGATCGCTAAACTTTTGCTGGATGAATTGAAAGTGGATCGGATAGAGGTGGCTTCAGCGAGAGTTTCAGATGGTGAATTGGAAGGAGTGCAGAAAATCACCCATTGGGCAACCGAGAAAGGTTACCTAGATCGTGTGGAGGTTTTGGGTTTTGTAGATACACCTGCTTCAGTTAATTGGATTTTGAAAGCTGGTGCCAAGGTGATGAATTTACTTACTAAAGGTTCTTATAATCATTTGATTCATCAGCTGAAAAAGACTCAAGAGGAGCATTTCAATGATATTCAAAAGAGCATAGAATATGCCCAAGAGAATGGAGTTGATGTAAATGTGTACTTGGAAGATTGGTCAAATGGTATGCGTAATTCACAAGAATATACGCTGTCATTGATAGAGTTTCTGACTACACTACCGATAAAGAGAATTATGCTCCCAGATACATTGGGACTACTTTCTCCGGAGGAGACAAAGAGTTTTTTTATCCAGATTTGTTCACGTTTCCCTGAAACGCATTTCGATTTCCATGCACATAATGACTACGATCTTTCTGTTGCCAATGTGATGGAAGCGATTATGTATGGTGCATCAGGAATTCATACTACTGTCAATGGTCTTGGGGAAAGAGCAGGAAATGCTCCCCTTGAGTCGGTAATTGCTGTGATAAAAGATTTCACAGATCTTCAAATCAATGTGCAGGAGCAAAAAATCTACCGAGTAAGCAAATTGGTTGAGCAATTTTCCGGTCAGCATATTCCAGCAAATAAGCCTGTGGTAGGGGAGAATGTATTTACCCAAACAGCTGGGATTCATGCTGACGGGGACAATAAAAAGAATCTCTATTTCAACGATTTGCTTCCTGAGCGTTTTGGCCGTCAGCGGAAATATGCTCTTGGCAAAACTTCCGGTAAAGCCAATATTCTCAAGAACCTCGAAGAGCTTGGAATTTCTCTGGAGAAGGATGAACTCACTAAAGTCACCCAGCGTATCATCGAACTCGGTGATAAAAAGGAGCGAGTGACTACTGAAGATTTGCCATATATCATTTCTGATGTGTTGCAGAATAATTCTATTTCCAAAAATATCTTTATTGAAGGCTATCACATGACTCATTCCAAAGGATTGAAGCCTTCGGTGCAGCTGAGATTGAATATTTATGGAAAGTCTTACGACGCGACCGCAACTGGAGATGGTCAGTACGATTCCTTTATGCGGGCAATCAAAAAAATCTATAAATCCCGTAAAAGACAACTTCCTAAGTTGATCGATTACCATGTATCCATTCCTCCGGGAGGAAAAACTGATGCTTTCGTAGAGACTGTCATCACCTGGGATTATGGGAAAATATTTAAAACGAAAGGGCTAGATCCCGATCAAACAGTGGCTGCGATGATGGCCACGGAGAAAATGCTGAACATCTTCGAATCATTTAATCAAACACCAACGAAAGAAGAATCCAAGTTTTATGGAAATGAATATCGCGCTGTTGCCGGGTGACGGCATCGGACCTGAAGTAATCGACCAGGCTGTAAAAGTAGTGAAAGCTATCGGCCAGAAATTCGGACACAAAATCACTTTTACAGAAGCTGTAGTAGGAGCCGCTGCTATTGACGCAACAGGGGAACCTTATCCAGACTCCACACACGAGATCGCGGCAGCTTCGGATGCGGTTCTTTTCGGAGCAATCGGTGATCCTAAATATGATAATGATCCAAAGGCAAAAGTTCGACCTGAGCAGGGATTATTGCTGATGCGTCAGAAATTGGGCTTGTTTGCTAATGTTCGTCCTACATTTACTTTCCCTTCTCTGGTGCACAAGTCTCCTTTGAAGTTGGATCGTGTAGATGGAGTTGACTTTGTATTCTTCAGAGAATTGACCGGCGGGATTTACTTCGGCGAGCCAAGAGGAAGAAATGAGCAAGGCACTAAGGCATTTGATACCAATGTGTACAGTAAGTTTGAGATTGTTCGCTTAGCGAGAATGGGTTTTGAAGCTGCGCAAAAAAGAAGAAAATTGCTGACCTGCGTGGATAAAGCAAATGTGATGGCGACTTCCAGACTATGGAGAGAAACTGTTCAAGAGCTTGCTCCAGAATATCCAGATGTGAAAGTGGAATATGAATTCGTAGACGCAGTAGCAATGCGATTGATCCAGTGGCCAAAAGCATACGATGTCTTGATTACCGAAAATTTGTTTGGTGATATCCTCACTGATGAGGCATCTGTGATTTCAGGCTCTATGGGCTTGATGCCTTCTGCTTCTTTGGGTACGTCTATCAAGTTATTTGAACCAATTCACGGATCATATCCTCAGGCAGCTGGTAAGGACATTGCTAATCCTTTGGCGACAGTTCTTTCTGCAGCGATGATGTTTGATTATGCCTTTGATCTGAAAGAAGAAGCCAAACTGATTTCCGATGTAGTAAATCTATCTCTAGAAGAAGGTTATGTGACCGAAGATATTGCTGATGGCGGTACCGCTTACAAGACTTCTGAAGTTGGCGATTGGCTGGCGGCTAAGATTTTGGGATAATCCCGATTCTCACAAAAAACTAGAAAGCCACCTTAGGAATGAGGTGGCTTTCTAGTTTAATCTATCATTTCTGATTTTTTTTAAGTCTATAACTTTTATCCCATAAGCGTTTGCATAGTCTGCAAGTTTGGAATCCCCAGTTATCAGAAAATCACATTCTTTGCAGATTTCTAGAACTCCTGAATCTGTTAATCCAAGATCAAAAAAAGCTTGAGACTCCAAATTGGATTTTGATTCTATAAATCTCTCAGTTGATTTTGAAATCAATTCTTTTAAAACTTGGTAGTAAGTCCAACGATGCCCTTTTTGAAAGTTATTTAGTAGGTTGTCAACTTCCGTCAAGACATTTGGGGTTGTCAATATTCTTTCCAAGCTTCCAATTAAAAAAGTCAAGTTTTCAAAGTCAATTGATTCGAAAATTGAAGTTCTTTTATGTGTAGAAATTAGTGATTTGTCAATAAGGCCTACGACTAAAAGTATCAAAGCATTGGTGTCTATAAAAATCATTTTGACTCGGAAAACATGTAGATTCCAACCACTTCTTTATTTTCATCGATTTTCAGTCTCTTATATATTCTTTCATAAGGTAGAAAGCTAAGGACTGATACTGCTGAGGCACCACGATTTTTATTTTCCTGTAGATATGAAACAACAACATCCCATGCCTTTTCATCTTTTTTAAATTCTATTTGTTCAAGCCGAAAATCGGATTCCTGAATATTGATCAATTCCGCAAATTGCTTTTTCGCTGCTTCGAAGATTTCTTTAAGAGATAGTTCCATTTCTATTTTTTTTCCAATTTATCAAATCTCAATTTAATTTCTTGACGCTTTGATCATAATATGTAAGCAATGCATACCTGGATCCATGATTCATTTCCATTCTGATCATTCTGGACTCAAAGTAAGTCCACTTCTTTCGCCAAACTGCTTGATATTTATTATCAAATCTCAAAAAAACACCTATTGAAGGTGGTTTTTTTGTGCCCAATGTTTAGAATAATCTTGTGCTAACCTTTCATTTGCAGGACCTTGTTATATTTGGTAATCACCTTAATGCTATTTGCCATGAAATATCTTCCTCTGATTTTTGTACTTATTGTTTTAAGTTTTGTTTCCTGTAAGCCTACAGAGAAAGCTGAGGAATCTTCCAAACAATGGTATAAAGGCAATCTTCATACGCATTCCTATTGGTCCGATGGTGATGATTATCCTGAGATGATCATGGATTGGTATAAATCACATGAGTATGATTTTGTGGTTTTATCTGACCATAACACGCTGGCGCAAGGTGAAAAGTGGAAATTGATTCCAAAATCTCCGTCACATGAAATGGGCTTTCAGAAATACTTGGATAAATATGGAGAGGAGGTTCAATATCGCAAGGATTCCGCCGGTAGGATAGAAGTCAAGTTAAAAACCTTAGCCGAATATGCTCCGATGTTTGAGGAAGTAGGAGAGTTCTTGATTATTCAATCTCAGGAATTGACGGAGAGTTTTGAGAAAAAACCGCTTCATATGAATGTGACCAATATTCAGAAATTGATTCCTGCAGAAGGAGGGAATTCAGTTGCAGAAGTATTACAGAATGGTCTTGATCGGGTAAAAGCCCAACGGGATTCTACCGGAGTACCTATGTTTCTCCATATCAACCACCCAAATTTTATCTGGGCAATTACGCCTGAGGATATTATTGCTTTGGATGGTGAGCGATTTTTTGAAGTGTATAATGGTCATCCACTCGTTCATAATTATGGAGATTCGCTTCGTCCGAGTATGGAAGTGCTTTGGGATAAAGTTCAGATGGCTTATCTGCAAGCTGATAAACCACTTCTTTACGGTTTGGCGGTAGATGATGCACATAATTACCATGTCTTCGATCAAAATAGCAGCAATCCAGGCAGAGGTTGGGTGATGGTTTTGGCGGAAAGTTTGGATCCTGCTTCTCTCGTTGAAGCAATGGAGCGTGGAGATTTTTATTCCAGTACTGGAGTGACTTTGTCATCCATTGAATTTGATGGAAAAATGCTCAGTATTGAGGTTGAACCCGAAGCGGGAATCACTTATACAATTCAGTTTTTTGGAACAAAGAAATCTAACCCTGAAGCTACTGGTGTTTTGCTGGATGAGAAGATCGGAGAAAACGCATCTTACAACCTAGAGGCAGATGATATGTACGTCCGTGCTAAAATCATTTCTTCCAAACCGAAAGAAAATCCATATCAGTTGGGCGATATGGAAGTTGCCTGGACGCAGCCAGTGATGAGAAATTAAAGCTTCCTATAGTAATAATTTTACTACTTTTTGGTTTTCTTAAGACCTAGAAATTCTTTTAAAAAAGCCTGTTCATTAAACGTGCGTTGTGCCTTTTTATCACTTCGGAATTTCATCCAAACCAATACTATAATGGTGAGGAGAAATACTATAAAAACTAAATAAATCCAGATAGGTACATCTTCTATCCGGTGTAATCTTCCCGCCCATCCTTTTCCAGGGTTCAATGAATCCACCTCAGCATTTATTTTTAACCAATTCATTCACTGAAATGTCCTCGTCTATCAAAGGCCAATGAACTCCGTAGCCTGATGGGGAGATTTTGTAGATGGAGCGCTCCATATCTGAAGCGACCAGCAATTTTTCAGAAATTTCAGCAATATCTATGTCGATTTTCCGATCATCTACAGAGATGATCATCCTGTCGTCGACGAAACTGATAACGGATATGTGATGGCTAACTTTCATTTTATTTTTTGAAATAGGTATTCCAAGAGTCTACAATTAAGTCAAAATTCTTGAAAATTAATTTACGAATCTCTTTTCTGCCTGATACACTCAAATTATACGAAAAAGCTTCCTGAATGTCCACTTCTTCTGTCAAAACCCAAAACTTACATTCCATTTCTCCCTTTTGTGCATGGATATGAATAGGTTCTGAACCTTCATTAGAATAGAAGAAAAGTCTCCATCCTGATATATATAGAACCGTTGGCATATTCGAATTTACCTATTTGGGGTAATATTCATCCAGCTATAGATTATTATCTTTGCTAGGTCTAAACATAAGCGCTGTTGCAATCCCGCCCATTTTCCTACCTTTTTTCCATTTCCTACTACGGTGCCCGATATAAAGGCTGGGCTCCTCAGCCTAATCAGCCGACTGTGCAGCGGAGATTGGAGCGGGTGCTTCGGCATGTGCTGGGTCATGAGGGTTTTTCACTGATCGGAGCTAGCAGAACGGACTCGGGGGTTTCTTGTGTTGGGGGATTTGTACAGGTTTTCCTTCGGGAAAAAGTAGAAATGAATTCCCTTTTGCCAGAATTCAATGTGCATCTTCCACAGGATATCCAGTTGAATTCTGTGCAAGAAGTTTTGAACAGCTTCAATCTGATCCAGTCTGTCAGCCAGAAAACTTACCGCTATTATTTCTCAAACTCCAAAGATTTTCACCCTTTTGGTTCAGCTTTTATAGTCAATGTAGTAGGAGAGTTGAATTGGGAAGCAATGGAGGAAGCGTGTCAAATGTTTATCGGAAATCATGACTTCCGAGCGTTTTGTAAGCCTTCGGAAAACAAGACTGATTATAAACGAGAGGTACTTTCGGCTGGAATTTTTACATCAAAAGAATTTCTCGGGCAGTTTTTTCCACAGAAAATTTATTACTTCGAAATCACTGGATCAGGTTTTCTTCATCATCAAGTACGAATGATGATGTCAGCTATTTGGCAAATAGGCAAAGGAGAAATGGATTTATCAGAAATCTCTGCTCGGTTTGAATCCCCTGAGGGTTTTGAGAAATTACCTCCAGCTCCTGCAAATGGTTTGGTGCTTTGGGAAACGATCTTACGGAATTTATGAGAGATGAATTTTTGGTTTGCAAAGGCATGAAGAACTACGTACTAATCTTCTAAAAGGCCATTCTAGCGAAACTGATATTAAGCCAAAAGCTTAAATGAATCTTACGTTGTGCCGCTGCGCCATTGCGAGATAAAGAAAACTCAAAGCTTCAACTCAAACACATAATCATCCATCACATAACCATTTCCTATGTCGATGATTTCCTCCTTAATCTTTATAAAGCCCAAGTATTCGTAGAAGTCAATCGCTCCTTGATTGTATTTATTAACGTTTAGCAGCAGACTGGTCTGCACATTTTCCAAAGCAATTTCTTTGATTGCATTGATCAATTTCTTTCCAATGCCTTTCCCTTGAGCAGTTGGCAAAATGTAGATCTTATGGATTTTCGTCTTTCCGGGTTCCTGATTGAGTTCAAAACCTGCGAACCCCAATTTCTCCCTATCCTCTACAGCAAAATGAAAATGATATCCATCACTTGCCTGCTGCTCTAGTGTCTCCAAACTGTACATCCAATTGAGCATGTAATTGATCTGGGTTGAAGTTAAGATTTTACCAAAAGTATCAGGCCAAGTACGTTGGGCGATGGATTGAACGTGGATCAGCTCTTCTTTTTGTGCAGGAACGATGGTTACCATTTTTTATAATTTATTGAGTCAGGTATAAAAGTAAGAAAACCGACCTTTAGGATAAAAGATCGGTCTTACAGAGAAATAGTTTTGAAGATTTTTATACTTTTTTAGGTTCTGGATGTATATAGCCTTTTCTGTACGGTCTTCTTAATCTCTCTGTGGCTTCTTTATCTCCAATTACAGTCATACTGTTTGGATCGTATTTCAGTGCCCGACCGCCCAAGTCCATGGAAATATTAGCCAGAATACATGATGCAGTAGAAATGTGCCCTTCTTCAATGTCCGCAACCGGCAATGAGTCATTTTCGATGGCTTTCAACCAATCCCTCATATGGAGACGGGTAGCTGGAGCTGCATTCAGCTCGATATCCGGCTCAGTTAAATCTTCTGGATATTTTTCTCGTTCGAAAAGGCACTCAAAATGTATCGGCTTTTCATCCTTATCTAATGGAGTGTAATCTGCCTGCATAGTACTTCCAGCCAGCATTCCTTTTTCACCAAAAATTTTAAAGGCCCATGGATACTCTGGGTCGTCTGGATTTCCCCAAGTTCGGTGTTGCCAAACTATATTGAGCTCTGGATATTCGAAAATTGCTGATTGCGTATCTGAAATATTTGATTTACCATCTTTCTGAACAAAGATTCCACCGGTGGATGTGATCTGGGTTGGCCAGCCAAGCTTAAGCATCCATCGAACAGTGTCCAGCATATGCACACACATATCACCAGTGATGCCGTTTCCATATTCCATAAATGTTCTCCACCAACGTCTATGTGGTAAACCATCGTATGGTCTCAATGGAGCAGGACCTGTCCAAAGGTCATAATTGAAAAAGTCTGGTACAGGTTCTACAGGTGGATTTCCATTTGCTCGCATGTGATAATAGCAGCAAACTTCCACATGAGAAATCTTTCCAAGTTTTCCACTGTCGATAATTTGCTCCTTGGCATCGATCAAATGTGGAGTACTTTTACGCTGAGTACCTACCTGAACTTTTTTGTTGTATTTACGCGTAGCGGCTATAATAGCTTCACCTTCTATCACATCTACAGAAATTGGTTTTTGCAAATAAACATGGGCGCCAGCTTTTAAAGAGTCAATTGCCTGAAGAGCATGCCAGTGATCTGGTGAACCTATAAGTACATACTCAGGTTTTTCTTTGGCTAGAAGTTCTTTGTAGTCTTCATAAAGTGCGGGGATTTTGCCAGACTTTTGACGAGTTGCCACCATGTCTCCTGCTTCATTAAGCATGTTTTTGTCTGGGTCGCAAAGGGCAACTACCTCTACGTCTGCTACTTGGATCAGACGAAAAAGATCTGATTTACCATACCAACCTGCACCAATCAAAGCTACTTGAAGTGGTCCTTCCCGGTCTTTGAAATCCATACCTAAAAGGCCGAAACTTGCGAGGGTTGCCAAAGCGGAAGAGCCTTTGAGGAAATCTCTTCGATTAAATGAAGTCATAAATTAAGGGTTTGAGGGTTTATTGTATCTCTTAAGTTACAAAAAGCCAAAACCATAGCAACTAGAATTAGATGAATGGAAAAAGAACTAACCTGAAGTCTAGGTTTTTAAATTTCAAATTTGATCTGGCTCTGGATGAACATAGCCCGCTCGATAAGGTCTTCTTAAAAGTGCAGTAGCTTCCTCATCACCCACCACTGTCATAGTTTTGGGATCATATTTTAGAGGTCTTCCATTAAGCTCCATGGACATATTTGCCAAGATGCAAGATGCTGTAGAAATATGTCCCTGAAGGACATCCGCTACAGGCAAGGTGTCCTTTTCTATGGCCAGAAGCCAGTCTTTCAATTGCTCCCTAGTTGCTGGTGCCGCATGGATTTCAATGTCTTTTTCAGTAACATCTTCTGGATATTGCTCTTTCTCCAGCACTACTGGATAATGGATTGGCTTACCATTCTCTTTTCCTTCGGGATAGTAATCTGCCCGCATAGGACTTCCTGCTAGCAAGCCGTTTTCTCCGTAGATTTTAAAAGCCCAAGGATAGTCCTTGTCCACAGGATTGCCCCAGCTGCGGTGCTGCCAGACGACATTCATTTTGTCAAATTCAAATAATGCGGTTTGGGTGTCTGAAATATTGGATATCGAATCTTTGTCCACATAAATTCCTCCGGTAGATATCACTTGCACAGGCCAACCCAAATCCAGCATCCATCGGACTGAATCCAACATGTGCACGCACATGTCTCCCACAATTCCATTGCCATATTCCATAAAAGCGCGCCAGCCTCGATGTAAAATTCCTCGATAGGGCAGCATAGGAGCTGGACCTGCCCAGAGATCGTAGTTCAGATTTTCGGGAACTGGGATCACGTCTGGATGGCTTCTATTCCGCATGTGATAATAACAGCAGATCTCAGCATGGGAGATTTTACCGAGCTTTCCCGAATCGATGATTTCCCTCTTTGCTTGAAGGAGATGTGGCGTACTTCGTCGTTGCGTTCCAATCTGAACTTTCCGGTCGTACTTTCTAGCTGCCGCCAAAATTGCTTCTCCTTCAATCACATCAACAGAAATTGGTTTTTGTAAATAAACATGTGCGCCAGCCTTTAGGGAGTCTATCGCCTGAAGAGCATGCCAGTGATCAGGTGATCCGATTAATACATATTCAGGTTTTTCTTTCGCCAAAAGCTCCTTATAATCTTCGTAAAGAGTAGGTACTTTTCCAGACTTTTGTCTTGTTGAAACCAATCTTCCAGCATCGGCCAACTGTTTGCTGTCCACATCACAAAGCCCAACCACTTCTACATCAGCTATTTGTATGAGACGAAAAAGATCGGATTTGCCATACCAGCCAGCACCGATTAAAGCCACTTGGATCGGCCCTTCCCGATCTTTGAAATTCATGCCAAGCAAGCCGAAACTCGCCAGCGACATTAGGGTAGTACTTCCTTTCAAAAATTCTCTTCGATCTAGGGGTTTCATAGGTTTTGGGCTTGATGTTATTAGCGCTTTAAATTACAAAAAGCTCAAGCATTGGCAAGAAAGTACTAGGACATGCTTAAGGTTTGGTGGGAAAATTAACCACTTATTTAAATTGATGCTCTGAGTTAAGAATTACTTCAAAAATGTTATTTGGCAGTCCAGTCCAATTGTCGACCTTCTTCCTGAGCTTGTTTATCTTTTGACGTACCCACTGCTATTCCGATAGCCATTCCTATTGGAAGTCCGATTCCTAAAAATGCCATATTTCCCAAGGCAGCACCGAATACAACGCCTAAAGGAATTCCAAATGTCGCCATGCCCAGAGCAAGCCATTGGTTTTGGTAGTGGTTTTTGGTTACCAAGCCAAGTTCATTCTCCAAAAGTTTAAGGATAGCTGATTGTGCAGAAGAGATTTGCTTTATCAGTTGGGGATCTGGGCCCGGGAAATTATTCACTCCTGTCACAGTTTCATTGATTTGGGACTCGGTGCTTGAAGGAATCTTTTTGAGTCTAATTGCATCCAAGAGAGTACTCAGGTTATGGGATGCTTTGGCAAGCTTTGGGTTTTCTTCGAAAGATTGTTGTGGGGTGAGGTAGAAGAGGGACATGTTTTTGGGTTTCTATTGTAAATTATCCAAGTCATCTTGATCCTTAGGTCTATTAGAAGCAGTTTTGGCTTTAATTAAATCATTTTTATGAATTGTTCTGACTTTTAAGCCATCATCGTCAAATATCTTTGCTTGTTCAAAAGTTTTATTGAAGTCTAAACCTCTTACCGCCGTCATGATATCAATAGCTACGGGGGATTTTCCAAAGGAAAACACATCCCAATCAGGATGATTCAAGAAATTTTCCAAAGTCATATCGAAGACAGGCATTCCAAATTCATAAAATGCATCTACAAGCTTTTTATAGTTGTTTTCAGTTTTTCGAACCCATAAATCCATATCACCGGTAGTTCTAGCGTATCCATGAATAATCACAGAGAATGCACCAACGAGTATGTAATCTACTTCTTGGTGATTTAATGCTTTTAAAAAATCGCGAAAATCATCTTCAAAAATATTTCCCATTATTTTCTGGATTTCATGCAGAAAGCAGATCTGTCCATCCTAGGTGGATTTTCTAAATCATACCCGTAAGCAATGCTATTAAGGTACTTATGGATTCGCATCCTTTCTTGCCAAGTCAAATTCCTGTATTCTTCCCCATAATTAACTTGTTCAGAAGCATTTCTTGCTTTGAAGGCGGAGCGGTCGAGCCGAAATTTTTGAGTAGAATCGGGCATAAAAATTTAATTAAGCTGTCCTAAGTTAAGAATTTGATGAGATATCTTATTCCGTCGGCTCAATCAAATTGGTTACACTCAAAAGCCCGAAATCGACAATTCATATTAAAACTTCACACCAAACCGCTCTCCCAGTTCTGTCAAGTCAATCACCACTAGATCCAGCAAAGGAATTCCTTCTTTCATACGAATAGCTTCCAGTTCCCGTTCAGGATCTCCAGGGATCAAAACTTTTTCATTTCCAGGTGTCGGTTTGGCAGCACGGAATCGAGTGATCCAATTGTCCATGTGGGCTTTAAATTCCTCTGCAGGTCGGAATGCATCTACACGCATCGCACCAAAAAAGTGCCCGATTCCTTCACCGACTGGATTGGGATCTGGCTCTAAGAATGCCACGAATGGCGGAACCCATGGCCCATAATTGGCTCCCGAAAGTACTGCTGAGAAAATATCTACGATTGAACCAAGCGCATAACCCTTATGTGATCCATGCTCCCGATCGCCACCGAGTGGAAGTAAAGCTCCTCCATCTTTTACGCCATTGGCAGAGGTAGTTGGATTGCCATTTTTATCTTGCACCCATCCCGTTGGAGTGTCCATGCCTTTCCGTTGCAAAATTTCCAATTTCCCATTAGCAGCCGTAGTTGTGGCCAAATCTGCTACAAATGGTGGTTGATCTTTGGCAGGTATTGCCACTGCAATGGGATTAGTTCCCAATAGTCTTTCCTGCGAAAAAGTAGGGGCTACCAGTGGACTAGCATTTGTCAAAGAGATTCCGATCATATCATGATCCAATGCCTGCATGGCATGATAACCGGCAATGCCGTAATGATTTGAATTTCTTACAGAAACCCATCCTGTCCCAGCTGTTTTGGCTTTTTCAATAGCAACTTTCATCGCGTAGGGAGCTACCACTAATCCTAAACCTCCATCGCCGTCCACCACCGCTGTGGAGGGAGTTTCGTGAACAACCCTCAAATTTGGTGTGGCATTAATTCTACCTTTTTCCCATAAACGCACATAACCCGAAAGTCGCGCGACACCATGACTATCCACTCCGCGGAGATCAGCTGAGAGCAACACATCAGCAGCCGTTTTGGCTTGATCATCCGGGCAGCCGATTTTGGCAAGCATGCCTAAAGTAAATGAGTGAAGTTGTTCATAGGAATAGGTCATAAGAATAGGGGGATTAAACTGGCAAGTAACTAGTAGTTAAAGATAAGAAAGGAAATTTTCGGAAAACCCTAAAGGGCTGTTTGCTCTGGAACAAGCAAGGAGGCGATAGCACCTTCTTTCAATGCATAATGAGAACATGTGATAAAATCAACCTCGATATACCGCAGAATAAATTCGATCAGGCTCGACGCAACTACAATCATATCGACACGCATGGGGATCATTCCAGGAATCAGCAGACGTTCTTCTTTGTTTTTGCTCAAAATCATGCGATGAATCGCTTCGTATTCTTCCACTGGCAACTCAAATACATGTCGACCGGTGAGTTTGCATTGTAGCATGGATTCAAAGTAAATATCCGTCAGGGTGTCAAAGGTTCCAGAAGCTCCCACCAACCCAACTGGCTTGTAGGTGTTAATGGCTTCAATCAAAGGCTGGAGTTTTTCTTCCAAGTAATTTTCCAGTTTATCGATTTCTTCTGGCAGAATAGGGTCGTGGTAGTGAAATAGCTCTAACAGTCGCTGCCCTCCTATTTCAAAACTTTGTTTCCACAGGGATCCTTGACTATTGCCAATAATGAACTCCACAGAACCACCTCCGATATCCATCATGAGTTCGGTCTGACCATTGAGCGAGCCGGAAAGCCTGATACCTTCATAGATCATCTGTGCTTCCTCAGTGCCTGATAGTACTTGGATGTTAATACCAATGGATTCTTTGACCTTTTTGACGAAGTCAGGGCCATTTGCTGCATTTCGTACAGCACTGGTAGCAAAAGCAAAAACCTGATCTATGTGCTCGCCATCGATCAGGTTTTTGAAATGTGTGAGCGTATGAAAAGCTCGTTTTATAGCATCCTCGGCAAGGGTATTCTGATTGATGCCCCCTTTTCCCAATTTGACAGGGATTTTCTCCTTGTAAATTGTTTTAAAATTTACACCATTCAATTCTACCAATAACAAATGAAATGTATTGGTCCCCATGTCTATCACCGCTGCCTTTCGGGTACTCATACGCTGCCAATTTTTTGGATGGGCGAATATAGAAAGTTATTTGAAATGAGGTCTTTCTACTTTTATTTTAAATGCCCTTTTTTTTAAAAAGTACTCGATAAACTCATTTCTAAGTTTAATACGGTGTTTTTGTTGGCTAGATTTAGCAGTTAACATTTTTCAATTAGTACAAATTTGCTCTTACCCAAAGCTCATTCCTTTAGGATTTTTTCCATAGCTACCAAAGCCTGCTATATTTGAGCAAGTCTAAAAACTATCGTATGATCAAACAGGATAAACCCAATTATACTTTACCTGGAAAAGAGGGTAAAATCGAGTTGCTGAAAAAGAAAAATGCAGAAGCCTTACTTGGAGGAGGTGAAAAACGAATTGCCTCCCAGCACAAGAAAGGCAAACTCACAGCCCGCGAGCGTGTGGAATTACTGATGGACGAGGGGACTTTTCAGGAAATCGATAAATTCGTGATGCATCGTGCGAAGGACTTTGGCCTTGATAAGGAACATTACCTCGGTGATGGGGTTATCACTGGATATGGAGAAGTTAACGGGAGATTAATCTATATTTTTTCGCAAGACTTTACCGTTTTTGGAGGATCGCTCTCTGAGACCCATGCCGAGAAAATCTGCAAAATCATGGATATGGCCATGAAGAATGGAGCGCCTGTGATTGGTTTGAATGATTCTGGTGGAGCCAGAATCCAAGAAGGAGTGAATTCACTTGGTGGCTATGCCGATATATTTTATAGAAATACACTCGCTTCAGGAGTGGTGCCACAGATCTCAGCGATCATGGGGCCATGTGCAGGTGGTGCAGTTTATTCACCAGCGATTACTGACTTTATATTGATGGTGGAGCATACATCCTATATGTTTGTGACTGGGCCAAACGTGGTGAAAACGGTTACTCAGGAAAATGTCACTGCCGAGGAATTGGGTGGAGCATCGGCACATAGTACTAAAAGTGGTGTGACTCATTTCGCTTGCGCAAATGAATTGGAATGTATCCAGCATATCAAAAAAATCTTGAGTTATATGCCTCAGAACTGTGAGGGAATTGCTCCTGTTTACCCCTATGAATTGTTAGAGGATGAAAGCCGGAAAGAATTGGACAGTTTGATTCCAGAGAACCCAAATCAACCGTATGATATTCGCGATGCGGTGAGAGGTATTGTGGATGAGGATTCATTCTTGGAGGTTCATGAAAACTTTGCAGACAATATTGTTGTTGGATTTGCTAGAGTAGCCGGTAGAAGTATAGGCGTGGTGGGTAATCAGCCGCAATCTATGGCAGGAGTTTTGGACAACGACGCATCAGTCAAGGCGGCAAGATTTGTCAGGACTTGCGACAGCTTCAATGTCCCACTTTTGGTATTGGTGGACGTACCGGGTTTTCTTCCTGGAACAGATCAAGAATGGAATGGCATTATCACCAATGGCGCAAAATTACTGTATGCATTCTCTGAGGCTACGGTCCCAAGGATTACTGTCATTACAAGGAAGGCTTACGGTGGAGCCTATGATGTGATGAATTCTAAGCATATCGGCGCTGACCTTAACTTTGCCTGGCCAACAGCTGAGATCGCAGTAATGGGAGCGAAGGGCGCTTCGGAAATTATCTTTAAAAAAGAGATCTCAGAAGCCGAAGATCCAGAAGCCAAACTTCAGGAAAAAGTGGATGAGTACACAGCTAAATTTGCAAATCCCTATCGAGCAGCTCATCGAGGCTTTATTGATGAAGTAATTTTGCCGTCTGAAACGCGAGTTAAACTAATTAAGGCCTTCAAAATGTTAGAGAACAAGGTGGATAAAATCCCGAGGAAGAAGCACGGGAATATTCCTTTGTAAAATATTCAATTATCAATTTTCAAATACAATTTTAGATATGGATTCGAATACCTTTTTATATAAATACTTAAACAACGCCTCCCCAACTGGTTTTGAAGCATCAGGTCAGCAGATTTGGCTGGATTATGTCAAGCCATTTGTGGATGATTATTTTACTGATAATTACGGGACTGCAGTTGCAGTTATCAATCCATCCGCTGAATATAAGGTGGTGATCGAAGCCCATGCTGATGAGATCAGTTGGTTTGTTAGCTACATTAAAGAAGACGGTTATATATATGTGCGTCGCAATGGAGGTTCTGATCACATGATAGCACCATCAATGCGAGTGAATATCCATACCGACAAGGGAATGATTCCGGGAGTATTTGGCTGGCCAGCTATTCATGTCCGAAAAGAAGGAAAAGAGGATGCCCCAACTTTGGATAGTATTTTCATTGATGTGGGAGCCAGAACCAAAGATGAAGTGGAAGAAATGGGGATTCACGTAGGCTGTGTGATTACTTTCAAAGATGAATTAACCGAATTGAATGGAAAATTCTACTCAGGCAGAGCGCTTGATAATAGAATTGGAGGTTACATGATTGCTCAGGTTGCAAAAAAAATAAAGGAGTCTAAAAAGGAGCTTCCATTTGGTCTCTATATTGTAAATGCCGTGCAAGAGGAAATAGGTCTTCGTGGTGCACAAATGATTGCTGCCAAAATCAAACCCAATGCGGCAATTATTACGGATGTTTGTCATGATACTACAGCACCTTTATATAATAAGGTTACAAGTGGAGATTTCACAGCGGGTAATGGACCGGTTTTGACTTATGGAGCTTCAGTACACAAGAAGTTGCTGGATCTGATTATTGCAACAGCCAGAAAAAAAGAGATTCCTTTTCAAAGAGCTGCGGCATCCAGAGGCACAGGTACTGATACGGATGCATTTGCTTATTCTAATGATGGTGTACCATCGGCTTTAATTTCCCTTCCTTTGAAATATATGCACACGACCGTAGAGACTGCTAGTAAGGATGATATCGAGCAGGTGATCAACTTGATGTACGAATTTTTGCTCGAGTTTGACCCCACTTTTGATTTTAGATACATTAAATAAGTCTAGGGTTCAGAGTCATATGGGCTGTCGACTTTCACCTTGGAAATGGAATATATAGACCAACTGAAGCGAAGCATTTCTATTGAGAATGCTCCTCAGAGGATAGTTTCTCTAGTCCCATCTCAAACAGAATTGCTGGTTGATTTAGGTTTGGAGGATAGAATTGTGGGAGTGACCAAGTTTTGTGTTCATCCCAAAGGCTTAAAAAAGCGTAAAGCTATAGTCGGTGGGACAAAGAATTACCGGTTTGAAGTAATAGATTCTTTACAGCCAGACTTGATTATTGGTAATAAAGAGGAAAACGAGCAATCCGAAGTGGAGAAATTGATGGAAGTGTATCCTGTTTGGATGAGTGATATCTTTTCCTTGGAAAATAGTTTGGAGATGATTGAGGATTTTGGAGAAATGCTAAGCGTAAAAGCTAAAGCTGAAGAAATTATCAAGCAATTGAAATCAGATTTTTCTAAACCACTGCCTAAGAAAGGAACTTCGATTTATATGATTTGGAAAGATCCTGTTATGGTGGCAGGATCTGATACATTTATTAACGAGATGCTGGGGTTTGCAGGGTTTGAGAATTTGATCCAGACTCCGCGCTATCCACAGGTTTCAGAAAAAGAATTAATAGATCTGAACCCTGAGCATCTTTTACTAAGCTCTGAGCCTTTTCCCTTTAAGGAAAAGCATATTCACAATTATGAATCGCTTTTGCCGAAGGCTAAAATAACATTAGTAGATGGAGAGATGTTTTCTTGGTATGGGAGTAGACTTCTGAAAGCTAGAGCCTATTTCGAAAGTTTAGTGTCTATATAGAAGGAGAGGCTAGTCTTTGAATATACCGGTAGTGAAAAGATTCATTTATCCACGAGACTTTATTAAAAAAATCAATTAACTTTTGAGTCAATAACGTTGAAACTTATTATACTATGAAATCGAGCAGGACTCCTAGTCTCAATGGTGGGATGATTATCTTTCAAGCGAGATTCCATATGGCCTTTAAAATCAAATTATAATCATATGAAAAATACAAGATATGCATGGGTGGCATTGTTCGCCTTGGCTTGGTCATGTGGGCCAAAGCCTGCAGAAGATTCAGTGACAGAAACAGTGGTGGAGGAAGTTCTGGTAGCAGAGAATTCATTGACAGAAGAAGAGAAGGCTGATGGCTGG
Source organism: Algoriphagus aurantiacus (assembly GCF_035156405.1). Lineage (NCBI taxonomy): Bacteria > Pseudomonadati > Bacteroidota > Cytophagia > Cytophagales > Cyclobacteriaceae > Algoriphagus > Algoriphagus aurantiacus. The sequence goes on from NZ_JAXRUT010000015.1 coordinate 141,847, forward strand.
ATGCTACTTTTCGATGGTGTCAATACTGATGGTTGGAGAGCATTTAATGGAGATAGTTTCCCTTCGGACGGCTGGACTGTAGAAGATGGAGCGTTGAAAGCATTGGGTAAAGGCGGGGATATCGGAGGTGATATAGTATTTGCCCCTGTTGAATTCGAGCAGTTTGAAATGGAATGGACCTGGAAAATAGCTCCTGGTGGAAATAGTGGGGTACTCTATCATGTAGTGGAGGATCCAAAATATAAGGCTCCTTATGAGACAGGACCAGAATATCAAATGATTGATCAATTGGGTTTTGCAGATCCATTGGAGAAGTGGCAATCAATTGGCGCGGATTATGCAATGACTGAACCGGATTACGAAGGGGCGGTAAAGCCAGCGGGCGAGTGGAATACTTCCAAAATCATTTTCTCAGAAGAAGGATCAAGCTATTACTTGAATGGGAAAAAGACTGTAGAGTTCGTTCCTTACTCAGAAGAATGGACAGCCGCACGTAATTCGGGTAAGTGGAATGATTTTCCTGATTATGCAATTTCAAAAACTGGCTTGATTTCACTTCAGGATCATGGAGCAGAAACTTGGTTCAAAAACATTAAAATTAGAAAACTATGAAATCGAGCATGACTCCAAGCTTTATACAGAAGCATGATTACAATACATGCGAGATTTCTCCCGATAGCTATCGGGATGACCTTTAAAAATCAAAATTATAATCATATGAAAAAGATATTAGTGGTGTTGCTAGTAGTAGCATCTGTGAATTTTGCGTACGCGCAGAAGAAAGTCAAACTCTTTAATGGTGAGGATCTCTCAGGTTGGACTATTTATGGCACAGAAAAGTGGTATGTAGAAGATGGATTGTTGATTTCTGAAAGTGGACCGGATAAAGGTTATGGATATTTAGGCACTGACGAAGAATACGATGATTTTGAAATCACATTGGAATTCAAACAAGAGGCAAATGGAAATAGTGGTGTATTTATTCGATCTACAGTGGACGGGACGAAAGTTTCTGGCTGGCAAGTAGAAGTTGCACCTCCAGGCAATGATACTGGCGGAATCTACGAATCCTATGGTAGAGGCTGGTTAGTGAAGCCGGATCCGGAAAAGGACAAGAATTTGAAATTCGGAGAATGGAACAAAATGAAGATTGTTGTCAAAGGCGATAACGTTACTTCGTATTTGAATGGAGAAGAAATGGTCAACTTTTCCGACGCTAAAATAGGAGAAGGAAAAGGTGGTATTAACCTACAGATCCATGATGGTGGTGGAATAAAGGTTTACTGGCGAAACATTGTTTTGAAAAAGCTGTAAAAATCCAAACGCTATAGACGAAATGCCCTGATGATTGAGTTATCAGGGCAATTTTTTATTTTGTAAAACTTTCCTCTTTCTCTATCAGTGCCTTACGTCAAAAGCAGATAAAATCTCATAAACTTTCTTGCCGCTAAAATAAAAAGGTGGATATTTGCACTCCCAAACGACGGAAACGGAGAGCTGGGACGGGAGAAAAGCCTCCCGAAAAGTAGTGAAAGAATTAATTTCGGT